>NZ_JAVRCK010000068.1:0-49361 GCF_034530815.1 Nostoc sp. DedSLP03 | reverse complement strand
CCTGAGTCAAACGAGGCTCTGTTCTCTTTAGATTTTCTTTACGAATCAGCTCTTAGAGGATGTCTGAGAAGTATCAAATATTTATTGATCCCCCCTAACCCCCCTTAAAAAAGGGGGGAATAAGAATCTTAAAGTCCCCCTTTTTAAGGGGGATTTAGGGGGATCTCCAAAGGTTAGATGTATATAAAAGAACTTTTCAGACATCCTCTTATGGGGTAGGCATCTTGCCCGCCTGGACGGGTGAGGACACCCATCCCACAATAAAATTTATTGCAACAATTTAGCCTTGCCACGCCATTACAATACCTAATTTTTTTCAAAAATCAAATATGATTCCTATATAACAGTTGAAGGTTCCGAATGTGAGATAAAAACTGCGAAGATATGGGTTTTGTCTTTGTCTTTATAAAACCCAACAATACAACAGACTAGAAACGAGTTCTGCTATTGCTCCAGTCGCCGGAATCGCAAGTACCACGGAAATTCTCAATCCCATTAATGGCAATCCGTCCACTGCGTCGATCGATCTCAACACGCGGATGATTTAGCCCATTTACTTGGTATTTTCCCGTGATTTGCTCAGGTGTGACACGGAGATCCTTGAGGTTCCACCATCCATTAGTACCGCCGGAATTAATTGGCGGGATGAGTCTTCCGCCCAGATGAATTTTTCCCTGCATATTACGAATCTCGACTTGAACCTCGGAATCGAACTCGTTTGTCGAAGACTCTACACGATTTTGCAGTTCATAGCGATGACGGCGTGAGTTCCATTCATAGCTGTTGCGGTTTTCAAGACTTGGTTTGCGACCTTCACCGTAGCAGATTAAGGTCAGTTTTTGCCCCATTGAGTTGTCACTGTTGCGCTCAGGTGCGCCTTGCTCCCGGAGATAGGTATCGATCGCAGTTTGAGCTTTACCAATTTCTCTTGAACTACAGGAACGACCGTTTTGAACTAGCTCCCCTTGAGGACTAAAAAGGACAGTGCAACCGCTTCCTCGTGTCATCCCCGTCACACTTAAATTACCGTTGTCTACAGTGTCAATTATCGCTTGAGCATTCACAGAACTTGCGACCGTAAGCGTAAGTAAACCCAGCGCGATCGGCGTTAAAGCCCGCAATGTTTTCATTGTTATATTGATTGTTGTTTGGAATAGATATGAATTAATGGAATCACTCTATCACCAAGAGGTTGAATGGTAAAGTCAGTAAATCGAAAAATATCGCAATCAGCAGCAGGAGAATTTTATTATTTCTGCACTTTTTATTTTTCAACGTCAACTATAAATGTTTGACAATCTATTTTTAATCGTCTGACTGAGTTAAACCAAAAGTAGCAATCACTTGTTTTGTCATCTCCTGGATAACTTTTTTGCTTTGCTCTGGTTTTAATAATCATCTTGCACAAATACAAAATTTGCCCTCAACCCCTTCTCCCCAAATTGCGAGAAGGAGAGCCAATTTCAAAGTCCCTCTCCCTTGGGAGAGGGATTTAGGGTGAGGGCTAATATTACTCCTTATTTATCGACTTTACTTCTTCTGGGAGTAAGGTAGTTTCATCTTTAGGACTTTCGCTATCTATGGATTTGGCTATAGTTCTATAAGGTTTGATAATTAGACTGACACCAATCGTCCAACCTACTGCAACCATCCAACCTGCGAGAATGTCACTAGGAAAATGAACCCCTAGATAGAGACGACACCACGCGATCGCGATGATGTATAAGCTGCCAAATATGAGAACTAACCAGCGCCAAGAGGTAGCCCAAGTTAAAAATAACAAAATTGCTACCAGTGTTACACTCGTCATTGCATGAGCGCTGGGAAATGCAAAACTAGACTCAGGTGCAATGGACTGCCACAATTGTGGACGCACTCGATGCATTAATTGTTTTGCGGTGCGGTTGATGATGACGCTTCCTGCTGAGGCGGTGAGTAAATAAGCTAGCGATCGCCAGCGTTTTTGAAGTAGTAACATCAGTGCGATCGCCCCCAAAATCACCATTGCCGTCCAAGGCAACCCAATTGTCGCTAGGGTGACAGCTAAAACATCTAACTGTGGGTTTGTGGTAGAATGAACTGCTAACAGAATCGGCACATCCCAAGGAAAGCCCGCTTGATTCTCCCATATCCTCACTGTCAGGATTTCAAAAATCTGCAAAGGTAAATAGACTCCAATCAAAAGGAGTAAGAGCGATCGCCAACGAGCAATCAACAGGTTTTTGAGAAAATCAAGCGGCGATTGACTCTCTTTATTGATTTTTTTCTCTTTTTCCATATCTAAATTTAAAAGGCGATCGACGACTTCACTGATTACAAATGACTGGAAACTTGAGAAGTTCCACAATGTTTACAGTACGACAAATGCTTATAAGTAAGATTATGGCAGTTATGGCATTCAATGTACTGATAATAACCGCAATGTGGACAGTAATTATCAAGATGTCGAATTTTCTTGGCACAATTGACACAGCGTGATTTTTGAACTCTGCTAGCTGCTTGGACTTTAGCGTTAAAGACAAATTTTTGAAAAAATTGGATGATTCCAAAACCAATAACTGGAATCAGCAAGATATAAACATAATTTATCAGGAAAAGTAAACCGCCAAAAATGGCACTGATTATATCAAATAAAAATTTGAATATTGCACCTATTTGGAGAAATTCAAATATTTTAATGATTAATGGGATAAAAAAGATAACTAGTAAATGCCAGCTAATTAGCGAGACGAGTCCATATCCTCTTCTTTGGGCAAATTTATGAACTGATAAGGCAATGAGAATCAGTGGTAAAAGAAAGAGGGACTGAAAACCAAGTTGGATACTTGGATACCAAAATGATGCCTGATGATAGCCTTTATCGACTTCTTGAAATCGATTGTCATTTTTCAGAAAGGCTATAAAACTAATGCTTTCTGGTTTAGCAAGTAGTTCATTTTTCAGAGTAGAAGTTTCTTGTTGAAGAGTAGAAATTTGGCGATTATTTTCTTCTAACGTCTGTTTGGCTTTTTCAGCACTGACTTGATTAATTGATTGTTCGCGATTCTGTCCGGCAATTTTTTCTAATAGCGTTGAGTCGTACTGAGATTTAATCGTGCTATTTGCTTGTTCGAGTCTACTAATTTTTGCTTGTTTTTGCTCGATAGTTTTGATAATTTGCTGCTTTTCAGAATTCTTAATCTTATCTTTGTAATCGGCATATTGCAAACACGTTTGAGAAACCTTACCTAGATGTCCTGCTTCGGCTTGTTGATAGTTTCCCCGAAAACTAAATTGACTGTTCGTGTAAGATGACAATGAAAGTCTAACAATTTCATAGTCTTTATCTTTAGTGGTTTTCGCCCGGTAATTTTGCCACTCTGAATAACATGGATAAGCTTCAGTTGGACTGATATGCCATCTGCTAATATCATCGAGTCCGGTAAAAACATTAATTAAGATAAAAATATCAACTATAATAATCACAATCAAACTGACTTTATTCAGTGGTTCGTTGTTGATTGTTCTGGAATTACTAAAAAATTGACTCAAAATTCGGCGAATTCTGGCAAACATATTGTCTTTTAAATAAATGTAAATTTAATCCGAATCAATTTTATGCGATCGTTAGTGAATAGCTAGACAAAAATACATCTACCGATCTGAAGATTTGTTAACTACTGGGGAAAAACAAAATCCCCGACAACTTTTACGAAGTCGGGAATCTGTGTTTTTCAATTCTTACAAATCAGGCTGCGGTCAAAAATATCATAACTTTCGCCTGAAGTTTACACAATGTTTATAATTTATGAAAGCGATGCCTACGGCGGTCACTGAGCGCAGCCAAAGTGCGGGCTACGCCTACGCACCTGTGTACTCGATCGCGGTGCGACAAAGTTTAAAGTACTCCAACACGACTTCGGAGTACCTCGAAACGACTTCGGAGTACCTCGAAACGACTTTGAAGTACCTCAAAATGACTTTGAAGTACCTCAAAATGACTTTGAAGTACCTCAAAACGACTTTGGAGTACCTCGAAACGACTTTGAAGTACCTCAAAACGACTTTGAAGTACCTCAAAACGACTTTGGAGTACCTCGAAACGACTTTGGAGTACTTCAACACGACTTCGAGGTATCTGTTGCTTATATAGCAATATGGTTCAGTTAAGGAAGACAAGGGTTTAGGGGGAGTTGCAAAAAAATTGTAGATTGGGTAAAGGCTTTGCCAAAGCCAACATCCTGATATATGTTGAGTTGCGCTTTGCTCCACCCAACCTACGTCTAATGCACTTTCCCCCTTTTCCCGACAAATGCCAAGAAGTCTACTATTGCAAACCTACTCAACCCTATTTAGCAGCGAAGTAGGCTTCTAATGCCTCAGAACCACCAATTAATTTACCATCGATAAATACTTGGGGAACTGTTGTTGCACCCGCAACTGCTTTTAGCGATCGCGTGGTGATATCCTTACCCAAGGTAATTTCTTCGTAGTTGATGCCATGTTCCTTGAGCATTGCCTTAGCACGGGCACAGTAAGGACAACCCACTTTCGCAAACAGGGAAACTACTTCGGGCTTAACTGCTTGGGGATTGATGTATCTGAGCATTGTCTCAGCATCAGACACCTTAAAGGGATCTCCTGGCTCCTCTGGTTCAATAAACATCTGGTTAATTACACCATCTCTCACCAGCATAGAATAACGCCACGATCGCTTCCCAAACCCCAGGTCTGATTTATCTACTAATAGACCCATGCCTTCAGTAAATTCCCCATTTCCATCAGGAATTAGTGTGATATTTTCTACTTCTTGATCCTTTGCCCATTCGTTCATCACAAAGGCATCATTAACAGAAATACAGATAATGTCATCGACACCATTCTGTTTGAAAATTGGAGCTAATTCGTTGTAGCCAGGGAGATGAGTAGATGAACAAGTCGGAGTATAAGCACCTGGTAAAGAGAAGACAACTACTGTCTTATTAGCAAATAGCTGATCGGTTGTCACATCCACCCACTGGTCGTTATTGCGAGTATGAAAAGTGACATTGGGTACTCTTTGTCCTCGATGATTGGGTAACATAATTTTGCTTGCCGTTAGTAATCAATTCCAGTCATAACCTATCATGAGAGAACTGGTACAATGTAACTATCAATCGTCTAAGAAACTTCATTAATGAAGGTCGCGATCGCTGCTACAAATTCGGTGGTTGATTCATAGGGTAAAACATTACGTCCGTTTATTTTTATACCTCTATTTTTAGGGAAACAAGCAAGATAATGAGCCAAGCGTTCATCTGGCGTTTCTTTTTTATTGTCTTGGCTAATACTCGATGCAGTTTCGCCCATAACTATTAATGTTGGTTGCCCAATAGAGGCCATAAAACTAGTATAATCATCTCGCCAAAACCCTGCTAAAAAAGAAAACACTGCATGGCGGCTTGCAGGATTTTCTGCACCTGCAAGCAATGTATTTAACCACTCTGCATCCACCGCATTTTCAGAAGCAAAAAGTTGGCGAATCGAGAAAGAACGTAAAAATTTTGGAGTGCGTGCATAGCGATAAAAAGCACTGCCAAAAGGCGAATCTAATACATTCCAAAGAAATTTTTCCTGCCATTTTGGTGGTTTATTTGTCATCAAAGCCCACGTTGGCGGCCCAGAAAGTACCAATCCGGCAATTAAATTTGATTCTTTTTGGACTAATTGAATAGCAACTGGCAATAAAGCGCCTTGCACTACAACAATAACAGGTTTTTGGACTACTGTTTGTAAAAAGGACTGCAACTGTTCTGCCCAATCACTAGGAGTGTAAGCTATACGGGGCATATCACTTTCACCACATCCTAGTAAATCAGGGTTATAAATTGAATTACGCTGACCTGTACTATACCACTCGCGACAAAATCGTTGCCAAAATCGCCGCGATAATCCCACGCCAATCGGATGAATTAATAGTAAGGGAATGCCCTCAGATGTTGTATTAATTGGTTGATGTACTTCGTAGGCACAACGATAATTCTGCCAACTGTAAAACTGGCTAGGAGATGCTGTCAAATTAGTTGTGTTAGCTACAGCAGATGGTTGCATAATTCCTAGTTTTTAATACGTACTAAAAAATCATCTGTGGATGAATCAATTTGTATCCAGCTTCTTTGAGTTTTTCATTCGATACCCAAGCATTATATGGGCGAGTACTTGTGATAGATGTATCCCATTCTACTTTGGGTAAATTATGTTTTTCAAATAAGCTATCTAGCAAGTCTCGGCTAGTGAGATGTGCATCATCTACCAGATTGTAAATTCCTTGCAAACGACGGTGACGGGCAAATTCTATCGCACCAACAATATCATCTAGATGAATCCAATTTGTGGTGTCCTCACCATTGCCCGGACGGGTTGTACCAGAATATCTACCAAATATTTTCAACAGTTCTCTACCAGTTCCATAAATTCCTCCTAAGCGGAATATACAAACACGGAGATTTTCGCTAGATGCCGATAGCAACACCTCTTCTGTTTTGCAGAGGATTTGGGCATTTAAATTAGCAGGTGCAAGCGGTGTTTCTTCATCTACCCATACACCATTTCTGTCACCATATACGGCATAACTACCTGTGTAGATTAATTGTTTTACACTCTTAATCTGCTGTAAGCACGAAACTAAAGTTTGGGCAGTTTGTAGATAAGTTTTTTCATAAACTTCTCTATTTTTTGCCCCAACACTCAAAAGTACAACTTCTTGATTATGCAAAACTGATTTTAGACCATCTATGTCATTACCACTGGTAACTACAACTCTTTGAGATACTGATTGTAGGGCGGGGACACGCTCAGGCGAAGTTGTGGTTACACTAACAACAAAATTCATATCTTGCTGCCAATATTGAGCAACTTTATAACCAACATAACCACAACCAATGATTGCAACGTTCATGACAAATTAGACTCAAATAAATTAAACTACTCATTGAGACGATTTTCTGAATTAACTGTCTGGAAGTAAATAATTTTAACAGTCCAGAGCTAATAGTCAATAATTAACAGGACAGAAATTTTTACCTAATGACTATTTCGCTAATTCTTTCTCAATTATGGCAATTATTTCTGGTGAATTTGGCTGGACACTACTATTAAATCGAGCTACAACTTCACCTTGCTTATTAACTAAAAATTTTTCAAAGTTCCAAGCAACAGCTCCCGTTGGCTCAACAGCTTTAGTAAGTCGCTCATAAAGTGGATGCTGCTGTGAACCTTTGGCATGAACTTTATCAAATAGTTCAAAGGTAACACTATATTTACTCGTGCAGAATTGCACAATTTCTTCATTGCTTCCTGGTTCTTGCCCACCAAAATCGTTACAAGGAAACCCTAAAATACGTAAACCTGCTTCTCCATACTTTTGGTTCAACTTTTCTAACCCCTCGTATTGAGAAGTATAACCGCAGAAGGAAGCCACATTTACAATTAAGAGTACCTTATCGGTGTAGTCGTTTAATTGCTTATCTTCACCGTTGATGGTCTTGACTGCAATATCCGAAATTGTGTTATTCATCTGAAATCTGATTGATAGGGAATATTGCCAAGTCTCCCATATTACAGGTACTCTAAACTCGGTTTCTTTAAGGAAATTAGGTTTGTTAGTCTTGTTGTAACAATTCTATGTGAGTTGTGTAGTTGCAAAACCCTGTATCTTGGAGAAATAGCTTGGTAAAGCTGCTATTCCAGCACAAGTACGGTAAATTTAAGTTGTTTTTAATACAAAATTTTGGATGCGGTGATGAATCGATCTAGGTTGAAAGTCATAAAGAATTGACTCTTTGTATCAAAAGTTAACAACATCCTGAATTCTCCAATTTATGATTTTGGAAAATAGGTAGCTAGAAATAATATAGTTACTTTTTTGTTGCATCATGAATTATATTTCATCACAAAAACTAGAAAACTGTATTTTATGATACAGTTTTCTAATTTTGATAGTGAATAGAGCTGAAAATCACATTGTTAGCTTAAAAGAGCCATTTTAGGGTAGTTCTTTCTACCTGATTTTTTATTGAGATTATTAAAGACAATTTTGGGCGCTTTCTCAGCCAATTTTTTTTCAAAGATTAAAGATTAAGTTAAGAAGACTTGACTCTTTCAGAAAATACATCATAAATTTCTGACGAAGAACTATAAAAAATATTTACAAATGTGCCAATAGTTTCTTAAACTCCTACTAAGGTTATTTGAGTTTATGGTTTTTCAATAAGTTGCCTAAAGGAAAAATATCAAAACTCACTGGATCTAATTTCGGACAGTATTTTTTTCTGCTTAACCTGCTTTTTCCCTTTTTTAAGGATAATTTGGAGGATGATGCTCAAATTCATGTACAAACAAAAATCGAAAACAAAAAATAGGCATTTGTCTGCAAGAAATTACGTTATAAACTCGCAATCGAACTCTAAAGTTAAGCTATTGAATTTGATTAAGCGACTTTCTCCCAGTTGGCAAGCTTGTTTACCTATTGCTTGTCTGATTGTGTTGGGTTGGGGTTATGCCGCAGTTGCCCAAACTCCAGCCGCAGCGCCGACGACAGCAGAACTCAAAATTGCTATTGACACATTGTGGGTAGCGATCGCTGCTTTTTTAGTGTTCTTCATGAACGCTGGTTTTTGTATGTTAGAAACCGGCTTCTGTCGCCAGAAAAATGCTGTCAATGTTCTTTCCAAAAACTTGATTGTATTTGCTCTGTCTACCGTTGCCTTTTGGTCAATCGGTTTTGCCTTAATGTTTGGTAATGGCAATGACTTCATTGGATTGAATGGATTTTTTTTAAAAGGAGGAGATAACAGTCCCGCCACAGCAGACGCTTATAAAGGTGTCTTCAATGCCATTAATTGGGCTGGTGTACCTTTAGCAGCCAAGTTTTTATTCCAACTAGTGTTTGCTGGAACAGCAGCAACAATCGTTTCTGGTGCTGTAGCCGAACGGATTAAGTTTGTTAACTTCCTAATTTTTAGCCTTTTACTTGTAGGTATTGCCTATCCCATTACCGGACATTGGATTTGGGGTGGTGGTTGGCTAGCAGATAGAGGCTTTTGGGATTTTGCTGGTTCTACGGTGGTTCACTCTGTAGGTGGCTGGGCAGCTTTGATGGGAGCGGCATTTCTTGGGCCCCGTCTTGGTAAATATCAAGACAAGCAAGTTGTAGCAATGCCCGGTCACAACATGAGTATTGCTACTTTGGGCTGTTTGATTTTGTGGTTGGGCTGGTTTGGTTTCAACCCTGGTTCTGTCATGGCTGCCGATCCTGGTGCGATCGCTCATATTGCTCTAACTACTAACATGGCGGCTGCTGGCGGTGGAATTGCTGCCACGATCGCAGCTTGGTTGTACTTAGGTAAACCAGACCTATCAATGATTATCAATGGTATTTTGGCTGGTTTGGTTGGGATTACAGCATCTTGTGCTTACGTAGGTGTCGCTAGTTCTTTAGTAATTGGCTTCATTGCTGGGGTACTGGTAGTTTTCTCTGTAACATTCTTTGACAAACTTGGCATTGATGACCCAGTGGGAGCTACCTCAGTTCACTTAGTTTGTGGTATTTGGGGAACCTTAGCAGTTGGTCTATGGTCTGTTGGCCCTGGTGTTTTTACCTGGTATACACTTGGCCCAGAAAAAGGTTTATTTTCCGGTGGTGGCTTTGGACAGTTTGGTGTTCAGTTGCTGGGCGTTGTCTCAGTAGGTGGGTTCACTGTTTTACTCAGTAGTATTTTTTGGTTGGCACTAAAAGCTACTTTAGGTATTAGAGTATCTAAAGAAGAGGAATTAGAAGGTTTGGATATTGGCGAACACGGTATGGAAGCCTACAGTGGATTTCTTAAAGAAGGTGATGCAATGGCATTTTCTGACGAACAAAGCTCAATTGGGAGATATTAGGGAAATATTTCTTTAGCTCACCCTCTGGCATATTCTGACAGCAGAAATCATGTATTTGAACCACACCTCTCGTCGGGGCGTAAGGCCTTGCGCTCCTACTGCGTGGTCTATTTATCTGAAAATAGCTGTAATTTGAGCGACCAATACACCATTAGTTGATTGAACTGATTTTGCTTCTCTACCCAAGCGGTGAAAAGTAGGGGGTATAAAATCTCCTGCCCCCTGCCTCCTTCAATAATTTAGCGATCGCATTTTACCTTGTGAAAATTTTATGCTTAAAGGCTTAAGAGTTAGTATGCTGCTATTGGCAGCGATCGGAAATTTAGCATGGTCATTTAATGCCAAAGCAAATTTTAACGGCAAACTCACCGTGGAAATTGATGGTTTGAAGAATAAAAAAGGACAAGTTTGTGCCAGTATATTTGCTAGCAGTGAAGGATTTCCTAGCGATGGCGATCGCGTCTTACAAAAGCAGTGTACCAAGATTACTGAAAATCCCTTACCACTTACCTTTAATAACTTGAAAGCAGGTAGTTACGCCGTTGCTGTCTTCCACGATCAAAATAATGACCGCACTCTCAATACCAATCTTTTTGGTATACCAAGAGAAGGTTTTGGGTTTTCCAGCAACCCAGAAATTCGCACAAGAGCGCCTAAATTTAGCGAAGCAGCATTTTTAGTGGCAGGGCCAGATACTAATATCCACATCCAGTTGAAATATTTTTAAGCTGACAGCAGATTCAGCTTGGTACACTGCCAATACTTTTCCTCAAAACCCGACAAGTATTGGTACACATCAATCTCTATTGTTGTGAATTACGATCGGAATCTTCTTGTAGACTCTGTTGCTCTGGCAAGTCACGTATTCGTATTCGATTCATCTGATTTAAAGCATATCGTGCTGTTGCTTGCACATCGGCATCTGGGTCTTCTAGCGCATGGTGCAACATCTGAGTCATTTGACCCATCATGTCATAAACGCGCGTCAGGTCACGGATCGCATTTTGCCGCACTTGTGGACTTTCATTTTGAATTGAAATTGCTAAAGCACGGTTCATTGGTTTGAGTGTGCGCATACCAATTTCTGACAAAGCTGCCAAAATTAAGCTGCTTTCTTGAGAATCAGCATCAATTATCAGGTCAACCAGATGTTGAATTGCCCGCGAATCTCCTTGCTGACCCAAATCCCAAATAGCCTTGCGCCTCTTGGTTGGGTCAGAACTGCGTAAATCTTGAATTAATTCCTCAACGATATTGAGTTTAGCAAGACGAGAAGTTTTTTCTGGTAACAGTAATTGTGTGGAAAATGTTGGTGGTGGAGGAGGTGTTTGTAGACTAGTGACAGTTTCCAGTAAAGGTGGTGTAATCGGCTCTTTGTCAGCTTCACTCAAACTTTTAGGCTCTGATATTTCGGACTTTTGCACTTGCTTTCTCTTCTGAAACAACCTCAGCAGATAAAAAAGTGCGCCACTACATCCTAAAACTCCAATGGCAAATAGTAACCACCAGATAAAACCTCTCTCAGGTGCTTTGGAATTTGCAGAAGTCGGAGCAATAGAGGTAGCTGTTGAAGAGGTAACTTTTGGAGAGGTGAAAAACTGCTTTTTCGCCTCTATTGCTGCTTGCAGTTTCTCCTGAGTCGCCGGGCCAGCAAGCCCATCAAATTTTAAACCCTTTACTTTCTGGAATTTAGCTACAGCGATTTCCGTATTGGCGTTATACTGTCCATCTACCACGCCCCTGTAGTACCCCAACTGCTTTAATTGGGTTTGTAGTCTCTGCACATCTGATTTTCGACTACCATATCTCAAAACAGCTGGACTAGCAGTAACTTTTGGACTAGCTTGTGCAAGTTCTAAAATTTCAGGTGCTAGGTTAGGTGAAGCTGCACTTGAGCGATTTGGGTAAAAACCCACGCAAGCAAAACAGGTAAATATCAGAATTGAGGAACGGCATAGCCTCATATTGCAAGTTTCAGCTTGAAGGTGCTTTTAAAATCTTCGATACCACAATAGCTTCTAGACGACCAAATGTTAACTGTCATTTTTAATTGAGAATTGGGTATGGGGCATTAGGAGTGCTGTACATGGATAGCGGGGCGTTGAGCCAGTGCTGAGTTAGGAGTTAAGAGTTAGGAGTTTTGTTTCCCCCTTGTCCCCTGATCTCCCCACTGAATTACGTTAGCGCAGCGTTAGCGTAGCGGTAGCGAGTACTCGAGCGTCCGCAGGAGCGTCATTACAAATTACGTAGCTTGCTTCTCGCATGAAGGCGAGTATTACGAATTATTTTAACAAGTTAGGGTGATATTTCTGGTTCCGATTCTTTAACTGCTAGGCTGATGGGGTTCAATTTTTTAGCAGATGCTTCTAAAACTGGTTGCTGTATATTAGCTATCTCGCCGACAGTAACTGTGTCGTTTTGTCCTCCTAAAGTATCACGTTGGTTAATGAGATAGATGCTGATTAAAGTGAGAAATACTCCTACCCACTGCAACGGACTGAGGACTTCTGAGAGGAAAAGATTGCCGAATAATAGCGCAAATACGGGTGTTAGGAAGGTGAGAGAACTAAGACTTGTGAGACTGCCACTAGAAGCAAAGTAGAAAAATAACCCATAAGCGATCGCACTGCCGAATACGGTAGCATAACCCAAGGCCATGAAATCAGATGCTCCCAGATTTTCCCACTGCTGGGATTCAACAACTGATGAAATTCCCCATAGCGGCAATCCGCCCAAAATCATGTGCCATCCCGTAGCGCTTACAGGGTCAGCATATCGGCACACAAATCGAATCAACACTGTTCCCACTGCCATTGATAGTGCTGCTAATAGCATTAACCACTCGCCACTAGCAAACAAATCTTGCCAGTTGCCGATTGTCATATTTGCGCCTGAGTCGAGAAAATGTAAAATCCACTCATCAGGTAAGCCAATTAAAGTAATGCCTGTGACTCCCAAGCCTAGCCCCAGCCATCCCCAAAAACCAATCTGTTCTTGGAATAGCCACAACGACAGCAAGGCAACAGCCAAGGGTTGCGAGTCAATCATCACAGACCCCAACCCTGCACTAGTTCTGACTAATCCCTCTGCCAAAAAGCCTTGAAACAGCGTCCCATCTACTAAGGCAAATAAGGCAATCCATAGCCATGCAGCCCAACCCTTCGGCTGGGGTTTACCCATGAATGCTGCTGCAATCAGAATTAACATCCCTGCTGGTATCAGACGCACACCTGCCATGAATAGCGGTGTAGTATGGGGTATCACTCCTTTCATCGCTACCATTGCCGTCCCCCATAGGAAAAAGGGGGCGATTAACAACAGGGGGGCGAAGGGAAGTCGAGATGCACTGAGTTTCAGTTGCATGGGTTTGCTGATGCCTTTTTTTGTTTAACAAGCGCAAAAATTGCTTTACCCAATTTTACCGAATTATGTAGTTTTGCGTAGGTATCGCCTTTGGTGGGTGCTTCGCACCATTGCGGAGGGTTTTGGAGTATGATTTGCTTCATAACTCTTTTTCTATTTTGGCGATCGCTGTACTATACCAATAAAGGCATCTTCTAAAGAAAAAGGAATCGGACGTAAAGAGTTGATGGTAATTTGATTAGCTTTTAAAAGTTGAGTTAGTTGATTTATTTCCTGTTCGGGACAATCGAGAACAATGTGTAAACTATCAGCGAAAATCGAGACACGCCAAGACTCGAAGTGTTGTTTTAGTATTGTAGAAGCTACTTGGTTTTGATTAACAATAATTTCTATTAGTTGTCCCGGTTGCGAGGCTTTGACAGAACTGGGTGAACCTTCAGCCACGGTTTCTCCTGCAACCATAAAACTCATCCGGTTGCATTGTTCAGCTTCTTCTAGATAGTGCGTTGTCACTAAAATAGCTGTACCGTTGCGGGCGAAATCATTAATCAGCTTCCAAAACTGGCGACGCGCCAACGGATCTACCCCTGATGTTGGTTCGTCTAAAAACAAAATATCTGGTTCGTGCATCACGCAAGCACCAAAAGCAACTCGTTGTTTCCAACCACCTGGTAGCTGCCCTGTAATCATATTTGCTTGTCCTTCTAAGCCGCAAGTAGCGATTACCCAATCAATTTTTTCCCGTCGAAGTTTGCGAGGTACGCCGTAAACTCCGCTATAAAATTCGAGATTTTGCAGAATAGTTAAATCGTCGTAAAGAGTGAATTTTTGACTCATGTAACCAATGCGTCGCCGTAAGTCTGCACTACGTAGATTTCCTGTCTCACCACCCAAGGAAATTTCACCGCCACTTGCTCCTAGTAATCCACACAGCATCTTAATGGTGGTGGTTTTGCCAGCACCATTAGCACCTAACAACCCAAAGATTTCCCCATACCGAACTTCGACGTTGACATCTTTAACGGCTTGGAACTTGCCAAAAACACGGCTGAGGTTGCGAGCATATATCGCTAGCGCTGAGTACTGAGTGCTGTTAGCGGTAGCGGGGCGTTTAGCCCGTGCTGAATTGTCCCCCTGCTCCCTGCTCCCCTGCCCCTCTGCTCCCCTGCCCCCCTGCTCCCCTGCCCCCCTGCTCCCCCACTCCCCCGCTCCCCTCTTTCGATAACGAGGAAATGGAAAAAATTGCGGTGCAGAACCTTGTTGTCGCAAGCGCATGACAAAAACGTTTTCTAATGTGGGTTCGCCATGTTCGATACTGCCAGAAGGTAAGTGATGTTGTTGCAGTAGTTCGCGGACTTGGGTTTCGCCAGAATTTATATCTTCAACGAGGACATCCAAGCGATCGCCAAAAGTTTGCACATCTACTATATTTGTCTGAGTAGCTTGGGAGAGTATTTCTTCTGTGGCTTCCAGGTTGGCTGTTCGCACTTCTAAGCGATGCAAGCCTAAGTTAGCCCGTAAGTCTGCGGGTGTGCCAATTTCATGAATTTGCCCACTATACATCAAAGCCACGCGGTGACAGCGTTCAGCTTCATCTAAATATGGTGTCGCAACTACAATTGTCATCCCCTCGGCTGATAATTCCCCCAGCACATCCCAAAACTCCCGCCGGGAAACTGGATCGACTCCTGTGGTAGGTTCATCTAATAACAATACTTCTGGTTGCGAAACCAAAGCACAACACAGCGCTAGTTTTTGTTTCATTCCACCAGAAAGTTGTCCCGCCAAGCGATCGCCAAATCGCTCTAAATTCATTAATTTTAAATATTTATTGCGGCGTTCTCTTAATAAATCATCTGCTACTTGCCGCAACCCTGCTGCATAACGCAAGTTTTCATCAATACTCAAATCCAAATACAGCGAAAACTGTTGAGTAAGATAACCTGTTATTAATCGGGCATCTCGTGCAGGTTGATTAAATATTTGCACCTCTCCTGCGGTTGCTTCCATCACACCGCCCAAAATGTGAAATGTACTAGTTTTCCCCGCACCATCAGGGCCAATTAATCCAAACATTTCACCTTTGTAGACACTCAAATCAATTCCTCGCACAGCAGCTAAGTTTCCATAGTGCTTGTGCAAACCGCGAACTTCAATTGCTGTAGTTGGCAGATTAGATGATGGAGGTAAGTTTGGAGAGAAAGTAATAATTTGCTGTTTCATTCCCTTCTACTTCCTAGCTTGAAAAGTGGTGTAATGGTCTCAGAGAATGGAGTGTACACGAAGATACCTTTTTCATGGTTGGCAATGAAATTTTTTAATCGGAACTATCTTAAAAGTGCTAAATAAATATTTCCCCCCTGCCTCCCCTGCTCCCCCTGCCCTCTTACCTGTCCCCTGCCTTCAAAATAATTTCGGCATCTGCTGGCATCCCCATTTTGGCGCAGGGTAAATCTGATTCCCTATAAGGTTTTTCGGGGTTAAAGCAGCTATCAGGATTTTGAACTTTGATCCGAATTCCTACTACTTGTCTGACTCGATCTTTTTGAAAGTAAATATTTTCTGGTGTAAATGAAGCTTGCGGATCGGTGGCAATTACTTTACCTTCTAATGGTTTCTTTGGTGCAGAATCAATGAAGATTTTTGTTGTTTGTCCTAGACGCACTCTGCCAATATCGCCTTCGGGAATAAAACCTCTAAAATACACTGTTTTGGGGTCAACAATTGTCAAAATATTAGTCTGACTGCTAACTATTGCACCTGGTTCGACATTACGGGCTGTCACTACTCCATCTAAAGGACTAACTACATTTAAATCTTTTTTGGAGTCTGCAATCTGGGTGAGGATTTGCTGATTTGATGCTTGGGCATCTTTCACTTTGGCACGGGCAGAGTTGACTTTTGCCTGTGCAGATTTAAGTTCAGCATAACTTTGCTGCTGCTTTCTGATTAATGCTGTCAACTGGGCGTTGCGAATATCAGGATTGAAACCTGTAGTATTAACTTGAGTTAACGCTCCTGATGTAGCCTTTAATTGCTGGCGTTCGGCATTAACTGCTGCAACTCGTGCTTCTAAAGTTGCGATCGCGGTATCTAGAGTAGTTTGGGCTTGATCGAATTGTTGTTGATTGACTGCCCCTTCTTTTACCAGTTGGGCATAGCGATCGCGGTTGATTTTTGCTAAATTAACTTCTGCTGCTGCCTGTTTAACTTGCGCTTGTGCTTGCACTAATGTGGCTTTGGCTGCTGCGACATTTGCTTGTGCCTGCTCAATTCTTCCTTGGGTATCTCCTTGGGACTGCTGTAAATTCAGTTTGGCTTCGTTAATTTGGCTGTTAATTTCTTGAATTTCTCTACTGACTCGCTCTCCATCTGAAATTGCCTGTTGTTCATCATATCTCGCAGATGTCACTCTCGCTTGACTACCAAGTAGTTGTTGTTGCAGCAATTGGTCGTCTGTGTCATCTAACTTAATTAAGTCTTGCCCCTTTTTAACTGCTGCCCCTTCTCGTACCGCAATTGTCTCAATTCTTCCAGAACGCTTGATCCCGATCTCGGTTTCATAACCCTCAATCCGTCCACTAACTTGCAGTACATTTGGTGATACTTGCGGTTGAGAGCGCCACACCGCGTAGCCAATACCACCAACCACCAGCAGCACTCCGATCGGTAAAAGGATCGGTTTCTTGCGCTTTTGCGGCTTCGATACTGCATCTTTGAAATTTTCCGGGGATGTTGGGATAGTCTGAGTCATGGTATCACCCTGGATTGTGAAAAATATTTTGTAAATTGAAAATTCTGAATTCTGTGTCATATACTAGACTGTCTAGTATGATAAGACAAGACATAAGTCAAAAAGTTTACTTTTCATGTTTATAAACCCTACTTTTCAACTAGAAAATACTTTACCTGCGATCGCTCCCAAGCAGGAGCAAATCTTGCAAGGAGCTATACAGGTATTTTTGAAGGAGGGTTACGCTAGAACAAGTATGGATCGTGTTAGCGCGGCGGCTAAAGTATCTAAGCAAACAATATACAGTCACTTTCAAGATAAAGAAGGGCTATTTAAAGCGTTGATCGAACGGTTGACCCTCGCTTGTTTTCAAAGTATTTTTTGTACAGAAAATTTACATGGCGAACCAGCGATTTTTTTGCGTCAAATTGCTAAAATTTATTTAACCGAAGTTGCTGATAATCCCGATTATTTGGCATTATTGCGTTTGACGATCGCCGAGTCACAAAACTTTCCAGAACTAGCCAAGCTTTATACTCAAACCGTTATGCTACGCGGTCAGCAAATGCTGAGTCAGTATTTAGTATCTCATCCAGAATTAGGAATCACCGACCCAGAAGCAATGGCTCATATTTTTTTTGGTTCGCTGGTATCCTACGTGATTTTACAAGAAATGTTGTATGGAAAAGAACTTACATCTTTGTCGCGCGATCGCTTGCTAGATAGCTTAATAAATGCAGTCATGAGCCAGTCCCTAAATACGGTTACTCAGGAATAATGGGTGTATTTGTTTGAGATTATCAAGTGGAATCACAGGTAAAATATTATGCTTAGTCAATTACCGAATTGCATTACTAGTCCTTCGTGGTGGCAACTGATCGGATGGATTGCCGATCCGATTGGATTTCAGCAAAAGTATAGTCAAGAGTATGGAGATATTTTTTCCATGCAACTGAGTGGACTCGGTTCTTATGTAATTATTAGCCATCCCCAAGCCATTCAAGAAATTTTCAGTCAAGATTCTAAATTTGATATTGGTCGTGGTAATAAACTTGCAGAGCCTTTGATTGGACGAAATTCTCTCATGTTAATAGATGGTGCCCGCCATCGACGAGAACGAAAATTATTAATGCCCCCTTTTCATGGAGAAAGGCTACAGACTTATGCTCAACAAATCTGCTTAATTACCGAGCAAATCGCCAGTCAATGGCAAATCAATCAACCTTTTGTGGTTCGTTCTGCCATGCAGAAAGTTAGTCTAGAAGTAATTTTACAAATTGTCTTTGGTTTAAGTGAAGGGGAACGCTATCAACTAATTTTACCTCTACTTACTAGTTGGTTGGATATGACTGATTCTCCTTTGCGCTCCAGTATGCTATTTTTCCGATTCTTACAACAAGATTGGGGAAAATGGACTCCTTGGGGACAGATGAAAAGTAGACAAAGCTATATTTATCAGCTACTTCAAGCAGAAATTGAAGAGAAAAGAACAAAGAACAATCACAGCCAAGGTGACGTTCTAAGCTTGATGATGGCAGCACGGGATGAAAATGGGCAAGCAATGACCGACGATGAATTAAAAGATGAATTGCTGACAATTTTATTTGCTGGACATGAAACTACTGCAACAACCCTAGCGTGGGCTTTTTATCAAATTCATCGAAATTCAGATGTTCTCTTAAAATTGCAGCAGGAACTCGACAGCTTGGGAGAAAATCCTAACCCGATGCAAATTGCCCAGCTTCCTTACTTAAGCGCAGTTTGCCAAGAAACCCTGCGGATGTATCCTGTCCTGCCAGGGCTTTTCCCACGCATTACCAAATCATCTATAAATATTGCCGGATACCAATTTGCTCCTAACACAACCTTAATGCCAAGTGTCTATCTCCTGCATCATCGGGAAGACTTGTATCCTAATCCTCAACAATTTAATCCCGAACGTTTTTTAGAACGCCAGTATTCTCCTTGGGAGTTCATTCCTTTTGGTGGTGGAAGTCGGCGCTGTTTAGGATATGCCCTTGCTTTGTTAGAAATCAAATTAGTCCTCGCAACAGTTTTATCCAATTATCAACTTACCTTAATAGAAAATAAACCTATTAAACTGCAACGACGTGGATTTACCCTTGCTCCGAATGGTGGAGTTCGGATGATGGCTATTAAAAAACGATAAACTTGTTTGAGAGGAATTTGGGGTGCGAGTAGCAACGGATGCTGTTGGCGAAATATTTCTTCACATTTGAAAACCTAACAAATGCTCCCAGCAAGCAGAGTTTTAAGGAAGGTGGGATGATATTAATTCCTAATGCCAACGTCTGCTATTTGTTTGACTAGATCGAGGGCTTCGGCTGTGAAGAGTTCTTTTGCTCTTGTATGGTCTGCACGAGAACCACAGTGCTGACAGGCAAGATTGCATTTTAAGGTAATTTCCCAAACTGCATAGCTAATTCTGCGATCGCTCATCAAAAATATCCTCTATTGAGCTTATTTAAAGAGGGACGGCTTTTTTGTTATCCGTCCCGAAAATCTTAACTTATAGCTCTAAATTGCTTGTTCATTAGTTGGAATTCCATACACGGATTGGGATGAATAGGTGGTTATTTCTGACGTGGTTTCTTACATGGTTTCTCATGTGGCTGCTCAACAACTCCATGCAATGGTCGAACTATCAGACATAATTTTCTCCTTAAATAACTACTTCAGGTAGAGCAACTTCATGCATTAACTCGGATGGATTATAATTGTCGGTTATAACTTGTGGACAACGCAGACAAGCTGCTTTGCCTTCTTGCTGCCACCAACGGCAATCTCTTCGTATAAAACAGGGAGGAAGTTCTTCTACTACAGCAGGTAATTTTTCTGCAACTCTCGTTGCTAGACGACAATCTTTACCGTCAAAATGCTGACAATCTTTTGATGCACAAGGGGCAGCAGTGCGAAAAATTTCAGTGGGTGTAACTGGGCTAGCTTTTGCTAACAGTTCATCTGTAACAGGTAGTGGCTGCTTGAGATAAGTTACACGCGCTTGGATCGCTTTTCCGCCAACTAGACCAAAGACTATACTGTCTGCCAGTTCTGGTCTAGCACTAGGACACAGTGTAGTCTTATCAACAGGAATTTCCATGATTTGAAGCTTTAGCGAAGATGATTTTTTACTCAATCAGGACTTACGCAAAAATAATTTAAAAGCCTATTATTTCGTAGTGATAATTCATGAATTACTGCTACTTACGACATATTTTTCGTAAGTCCTGTCAATATCTAAGCTTTAGTATCTGTTGCAATCAGTCCCACGATTATTGGAGGAGGACAAACAGATTTAAAACCTGCGATCGCAGGTTGAGTTTTACCTCCTACAATATTTGCCGCTTCTTCATCAGATAAACTTGATAAACCTTCGCTTCCATCTTGAATTTGATTTCTACGTGCTAACGCATTGTTTACAGCTTCATTAATCAAATCATGAATTTCAGTTTGATTGTTGTACTTTCTGTTTTCTATTTTCATCTTGATTATTCCCACTCACTAACTAATTTCATTTTCAGTTTACTGCTCATTTGGGAGTATGACAAAATAAAGTAATCACATAATATCTTGAAGATAAAATTCTCAATAAATGCTTTATTTACTTCGCTACACTCTGCTTAGAGGATGCTTAGAAAGTATTGTTACTAACATCAAAAAGTTGGTAATTTACCCCCCTATTTCACTGCGAGAGAATGAGAGTTTAAAAGTCTCTCTCCTTTAAGGAGAGAGGTTTAGAGAGGGATTTTTAATATACTTTACGACTTTCTAAACAACCTTTAAGGTTTCATAAAATATTAACACTAAAATTCTATTATTTTGTTGTGACTTAAAATCTTCCTACCTTTCCCACTTTTCCCACTTTTTAAGTGTTCGCCTTTCCCAGTTTTTCAGTGTTAACCTTAACAGATAACTTCTTAAATAAGGGCAAGCACACATGATTTCATCAACCCATTGTTGGATAAAAATGTTGTTGAAAAAATAGCCTATCTAATACATTTGAGTTATGGTAAACAAAATCACATATGTGCGATCGCATGATTCATACTTCGATTCAGCAACGCCGAAAATAAAATCAAAAATATTGGCAAAATTCAAATCACACTTCAATTAGTACAGGTTTCTCCGTGGCTCACGCTTGGATTAAAAGCGGCTCATCAAATCCAAGGGCGTAACTTTCTGTACGGATGCTTACTTCACCCCGGATACAGAAGAAGGCTGCCCTAGAAATGCCTGTTTGCTCTTTGCGCATAGTTAGGCCTTTGGGGTGGACGATGGAAGTGGACAGACTTCCATAGCTTGAATCAAGCCGTGTTCAAGGGTGAATCGATGGCCTACATGCTCATCGGCAAGAACTGCGTAAGCCTTGTCACGCACAACCTGATGCACATTGACCAAAATACTACCGCCATCCTCCAAGTAAAAAGAAATCGGCTCGACGTGCGGATCGATCTCGCTCCATTGCTCCGTCCAGTAAGCGCGAACTTCTTCAGGCCCACGGACAAAACCGCCTTTGAACGCTCTCGGCCAAGCCACGTCCGGAGTCATGAGGGCAAGGGCAGCGTCAATCTTTCGCGCGTTGAAGGCTGCGTAAGCCGCACGGAGCAGTTCGATTTCTGGTGCTCTTTGATCTGACATAAGAGGTATGGTGAACCAGATGCAGTAAGAATTAATAATTTATTGTACAGAGTTTAGCTGAAGCTTTTTTTTATCGACACTATCATGCCTGATGTCAGGTTTATTTAGAGGATTTCCCGTTTTTAATTCTTCTGTTGTAAAGAAGGTTGTTTTATACAGCAGTTTTCATTTGCATGAAGTACAAAGTTACGGGTTTTGAGGCAGAAGGTAGCTCTTGCTGGAGGGAAGAGGTAGAAACTTTTTATATTTGATAAATAATCCTGGATTTTGTACCTCACTTACTTGCAATCTGCTATATATAGTCTCCACCTTTGTATATTTGAAGCAGTAGGTATTCAATACCGATACGGCTAAGGCTCTCACTTTCACTTTTGAGGGTTTGTAGTAAGCACTTTAGTGCTTAGAAAATAAGGACTAAAGTCCTTACTACAAACTTGCTTACCTCTCAATTTAAACTTGACATACTACTTGAAAATCATTCTTTTCGACTATTATTTGCGTAAGTCCTATTCACTTTTTGCTGTCCGGCTGAAGACTCGATAGTATAGTGACGTACTCGTTTCCTTTAAGGGAAATAGCAAATAGGTGAGAGGATTGATTGCCACAATAATATTTCGGAAGTCACGCCGTGCCAAAAATAAGATCGCACGAGCAACTTGCTGTGCAGACATCACTCCATAAGGATTCAGTTGACTCTTAAACGGGCCAAGAATTAACTTGCGAATTACACAATCCCCATCCAACCGCTTGAGCGTAACAATATCTCCTAGCGCTCTTTTGCTGAGTTCATAAAGCGGACTCAGTGCTGGAGAAACCTCAGCCTCAGAAGTGTTTACCCAAACTTCCTTGGTTGCTTTTGCTTGTGGCCCTGTTACAGTTGTCAAAAATATATCTATCAACCGCAATGCTGAAAAGGTATTCACTTCATAAGAGGAATTGATAGCCTCCGATGTGCGGCTGGCGTAGACATTGACTCCATGATTGATAATTAAAATATCTACTTTCTCTAAACTATCCTTCAGATTAACTTCATTACCCAACTGCCAGGAAACCACCTTTATCCCAACTTGCTCTACTAATTTTTCTGGATTAGTGGTTAATGCCACGACTTTAGCATTATTCTTGACAAGTTCAGCCGCCAACGCTTGCCCCAACGCTCCTGATGCTCCAGTTAAAGCGATGGTTTTACCTTTGAGAGACAGTCCTGTACCCAGAATTTTATCAACTAAGGGAAAGACGCCACTGTAGTAGGCGTTAACATCATCAAAATGATGTCGCCAATGGTAAGACCGATTCACCCACCAAATGGATGGAATTGTCTCTAAAGGGCCGGGTAGGTGGTTGTAATCTGTATCAATTTTTCCTTGAAAATATCGCACAGACGCGCCATACAAGAAGGTGCAAGCGTAAGCTACTCCCAGCCATAACCCCATTTGCTGGACAATTAAAGCAACGACTACCAATACCACCAGCAGTAGACTCGACTCTAAAATGTCGTGATAAAGCTGCGATTCTTGATAAACTTTCAGAGAAACTATCGATAAATCGCGGCGATAAGCCATGTGGTGCTTGTTGTGCCATTTAGCAAGCCAATTGACTTGGTGACACAAAGCATGGTAACTGTCTCTCAATATCTCAGCAAGTAAAAGTGAGAAGAGTGCCCAACTAGCAAACTGTAAGCTGGCATTTAGCCAAACCCAATTAATTTGTAAGCTTGTCTCAATTCCTATCAAGTTTTCAGCTAGCATTTTTATCATGTTTGTCTATACTCGTTTTTGTTAATCATTCTTCACGATCTAATAAAGGTGCGTTCAGGTCGAGTTTAGAGCAAATTCAAATCAAAGGGAATGGGGGACAAGAGGACAGGGAGAAATAAGCAATGCCCAATTACGAATTAGTTACAGCGTATTCAGGTAAATCTGCCCCTGTACTTGCAGCCACATCTGCCAAATCTTGTTGAGAAATCTATGAATATTCATAATTTACCTGACGATTTATAGCAAAGGTCAATCACTGGATCAAAATGTTGAATATGAAGATGAACTGGATTCTAATATTTTAGATAACATGGCACTGGCTGGAACAAAATTTGATTGGATGTTAAGCCGTTTCAGAAAAAATTAGATTTATAGCAAGGGACTGGGGACTGGGTGAAAAGTCTTTTTGTGTCTAAGTTTCATCAACAGATGATGTCCTAACCACCAAGGCTTGTGCTATATTTCGATACTGATAAATAATATAATTGATAACTGTTTTAACAGTGCTGTCTGTTTGTCACATCTCCTCAATATCCACAATATGAATATCGACCGATTACATGAACTTAAGCAAAAACTGACAAATGACGCAGACTTGTCCGATATCTGGCTATTTTATATGGATCATTTTGCGGATTGGCCGGAATTCACTGACCTGGGTAAGCCTGCCGATAATGAATATCTAGATACTGTCCTCCAAAAAACTTGTCAGCAGATGTTTAGCAGGGCAATCAAGATTAGTGATTTTTTGCTTATCTACATAGCTCCGTATCATTTATTTCATGGAGCTTTCTTTCTTGAAGGACGTATTGGGGGTGTGATTTATTTCGAGGATATAAAAATTGGGTTAATTGCAGTTTCGGCAGATTATCCCCCTACCGATGCGGTTAAGTATTCACGTTTTACTGAGGTGATTCAACTGTCGGCCCCTAATGGCAACGATGTCTACGACGGGCTACACCTACGCAATTGAGATTCACTTTTTAATGTACAGTCAAAGGAATCCCGTTATCTTTGGGTTTTAATTTGAGAATAAATGGCACAGCTTTCAATACCCAATCGGACACGGGTGTATAATTAGCAGCTTCTTCTCCAAAGCTAATAGAGAGCATATCTGTATGAATAATCCCTGGATTAAGGGGTATAGCTGCCATACCATTCGGCAATTCTTGTGCCAAAGAACGAGTTAATCCTTCGATTGCCCACTTAGAAGCACAGTAGGGTGCAACTTGGGCTGAAGTCGAACGTCCCCAGCCAGAACTAAAGTTAACAATAATACCCCGTTTATTTTTCACCATTGCTGGTACGAAATGGCGAATTATATTCGCTACTCCTTTGATATTGATATCTATCAGATCGGAAAACTCTTCAGATGGTATTTCCCACAAAGGTGCTGGGTAATTAGTAATTGCCGCATTATTAATTACTATATCTGGCGGTGCATATTTTTGAAGTACGTCTATTGCCCATTTTTCTACAAGCTGTTCATTTGCCACGTCTACAGATGTGAAATCATTGGGCGCACTAAATTTTTGGCGTATTTTATCGATAGCATCTGATGAACGGGCGCAACCAATAACAGTATGTCCTTGTTGAATAAAACCCTCGGTCATGGCATAACCTAGACCTTTGCTTATGCCTGTAATCAAGATGAGTTTAGTCATATTTTTCTGCTATTCCTGACAGCAAGAAATAATTCGTAGGAACAAATAACCACTACCTCGTGTTGTCAGGATAAATTCTGGATTATTGCGATCGGATTTTACCTTTGTCCGCTTTTCTAGAGATATGCACATCTATAGCAATCCTATTTGATTCCTGATTACTCGTAAGGATCGGGGACTAGGGACTGGGGACTGGGAAGATAGGAATAAAGGTGTACTGAGTTTTTTCAGAAATAAAATATGAGTCCTATACCACACGAGTATCTGTATGAACCTTTGGTACAAAACCCCATAATTATAACACTTCTAATCGCAAAAAAATATTTCCCGAATGATTGTTAAAGATATAGAAACTGACGTAAGGATTCAGGTCTAATATTACGGAAGTAAAGAAGGCGAGACTGAGAATTAATAGAGTCAGCCAGTAAGCTTGTGCAAAAAAATCAATGCTTTTCTAGGATGCAAAAGAGTGCTTTGGGAAGGGGATCGAGTATCCCATAATAGACCGTTTGTTTAGCCAAACGCAGATTAAATCGTTCTTTGAATATCTGCTGAATCTCCTCTGGGCTAAAACGGTAAGGGCCTTGTTCTCTTGTTTCCTCTTGAGAGAAGCATTTGAGTAACAGGTAGCACTTAGGTTTTAATAAGCTTGCGACTGTTTGCACGTAAGTACCATAGCTTTGGGGTGGCAGAACATGGAAGCATCCTCTGTCAAGAATCAAATCGAAACATTGTTCCAAATGACTGTTGAGAATATCATCTTGCTGAAACGAAATTTTTAATCCCTTTTGATTTGCCTTTGCTGCCGCCTGACGAATGGCCGCCTCTGATAAATCTGTCGCCATCATCTGAAATCCTCGTTCGGCTAGGGCAAGCGCTTGAGTTCCCGGCCCTGTTCCCAAATCCAGCACTGAACCATTGCTCAGTTCAAGGGTAAGGAGTGCTTCTTCGACATCTGGATCTAAACTAGGGTTGAACCAGGGCATGGTTTCAACGGCTTCTTCTTGATAGAGCGCTTCCCAGTTCGGAAATTCTCGTTCGGTCATCATTAGTTACCCTCTCTATTGAATAAATGAATATAATAGCTACGATGTATTCCAAAAACTCAAGTAATTAAAGTCAGCTAAATTGCTTTATGCTTTTGGCATGGTAGAGTAAACCGATTGACGTTGATGTAATACCTCAAACCATTGCCTCAATTTAGGATACTTTTGCTGCCAATTATGGCCAAATCTGAGGCTGTAGTAACCCAACCCCGATATAGCTGCCACATCAACAGCGCTTAGAGTTTCATTTAATAGGTAGGCTGAGGTAGTCAACTTTTGCTCAAAAACACCTAAAATGCGATTAATGCTGGACTGATGTTTAGCTTGGATGCCAAAATCGGCTTGATTTCCTTTACGGGTTTCGTACCACAATCCCACAACATTGTCTATTAAACTGTCTGCTAACTCTTCCCCCTGACGACAGTACAAACGCTCAATGCGATCGCCTGGATAAAAACTCGGCTGAGGATAAGTCTCGTCTAGATACTCCACAATCAGCGTTGAATCCCAAAAAACGAGACCATTTTCATCCACCAATATCGGAACTTTCCCAATGGGAGATAAACTCAGAAATTCTGGAGGTTTATTGTTAATGTCTGTTTCTTTGGGTTCGTAAGTTAGCTGCTTTTCGTTCAGGACAATTCTCACTTTCCGAGCGTAAGGTGAACGCTGTGCAAAGTATAAGATTCGTGCCATATCGCTGCTATAAATTCAGTATTGTGAGTTCCTATTTTTAATGGATTTGATGGAATGCCACTAAGAAAAGCTCGAAAGCTTGGTAGCCTCGTTCTAGCCTTGAGGCTGGGAATGTATTCCTGTGGGCTGCTGCCTCTGGTCAAGAAAGAGGAGGCCAAGCCTCCTTGGGCATTTAATTTTTTAGCAATCCCCAGCTTCAGATCCCTCAAATAAGCGATCGCCCCGGAAAAAGTGAACTACGAATCCGTAAACGTCGCCCAAGCTTAAACCACAAGTCTTTGGGCTTTTCTTAGTGTCATTCCTATATAATACTACTCACCTCAATTTTCGTGCTTTACGCAAAAAACGAATAATCTTGAAGTTGGCATTACAAAGTTTAGAAGTCAGCATCAGCCAACGTATCATAGACGGCATCTGCGGTTTTGAGCTTCTTCCTTGGCTTGCAACTCCTTATGCCAAAAATATGGTTGCTGGTGATGGGGTGTTGAGTGAGTTGTAAAGATGGAGATCGGGCAGAAATATATTGCGATCGTGTGAGAGCTTCAAATGAGAATTTTTGTTCCAGGGCGTCTTTGTTTGTTCGGAGAACACAGCGATTGGGCAGGAGAATATCGCAGTGTTAATCCTCTGCTCGAAAAGGGCTACACCTTAATTGTTGGTACTAATCAAGGAATTTATGCCGATGTCTTGCCTAATCCGACTGAGTTAATTATTCGTACTTCTCTCAATGATGGTAGGATTTATGAACCTCTGAGATTACCTATGGAATCTAATACCCTCAAGTGCATAGCGGCAGAGGGCGGTTTTTTTAGTTATGCTGCTGGTACAGCATATCAAATTCTAACTCACTATGATGTTGGCGGACTTGAGGTTGATAATTATCTAACCGACTTACCCATCCAAAAGGGATTATCTTCGAGTGCTGCCTTTTGCGTTTTGATTGCAAGGGCTTTTAATCGTCTGTATGACTTGAAGATGACAATTCGTTCAGAAATGGAGTTTGCCTACTTGGGAGAAAGAACCACTCCTAGCCTTTGTGGTCGTATGGATCAGGCTTGTGCTTATGGAAATCGCCCAATATTGATGATATTTGATGGTGAAGAAATCGATCTGCTTTCCCTTCAAGTTAGTGAGGATTTGTTTCTTGTAATTGTCGATCTTGGTGGCAGCAAAAACACACAAGAAATACTACATAAATTGAATCAATGTTATCCTTTTGCTACTAATTCAATACAGCAAAATGTCCAAAAATATTTTGGTTATATTAGCTCTGAAATTACCCAGGCAGCAGTTGAAGCAATACAAAGAGCAGATGCCCAACTTCTTGGAGCTTTAATGACAAAAGCCCAAACAGAATTCGATCGGCACGTAGTTCCGGCTTGTCCTGAGCAATTAACTGCAAAAAAGCTGCATCTGCTTCTCGATCACGAGCCTCTTAAGCCTTATATCTTCGGAGGAAAAGGTGTGGGTTCTCAGGGCGATGGCACTGCACAACTGATCGCTAAAAATCAAGAGAGTCAAAGAAAAGCTATCGAAATTATTGAGCGCGATTTTCCTCAAATGCAAGCGTTACAGTTAACTATTTCAAGATTACCAACTCCTATGATTGACTTAGCTGAGGACAAAAAGCAGTATGGGGATGTTTGTTAAAATACTACCAGTTCGCTAAATTAAAATTGTTGACTATGGGATTCTCATACCATTTTGGATTTTAGACTTCGGCTACGCTCAGTCGAACGATTTTAGATTTTGGATTGTGAAACATCTATTAGATAAATGTTTCAGTTTTCCATCTGTCGCAATCATTTTTCAAATTGGTATCAAAAGTGATTGGCTAGGCGAATTAGTTAAGAGCTTCTTAAAGTCAACTAAGCGATCGCCCATTCCATCCAATCTCGATGAGGAGAACTAATTGAAAAATGCCGATATTTACCGATTAGCGATGAATGATTCCTCACGACTAGTTGATGATACCAGTGGCGGGCGCAGGCAAAGATAAGCAAGAGAACCAAGTAAGGGAACAAATACCACTGCTAAAAATACCTGGGCATTAGGGAAACGGCGACGAGCCATATCATCACCAATAACAGTAAGAAATAAAACATAAAATAGGCAAAATGCCAAGCTCATGCCATTGATAAAGCGATCGCTTAAAAACTGCTGCACATAATCTCCCCAATCACCCAAGGCGAAACCATAGACAAGCAAGACAACTGTGCTGAAAGTTAAGACAATACCATAAATGCGAGAATCTAGCAGATTCAAAAAAGCATCCTTTTGTCCAGAAAATTGTTGATTAGGTTCACGCAAAGCCAAATACGGCAAAAGACCAAGTACACCCGAACCCACTGATGCGATCGCAAAAGGCCAAAACCGAATCGATTGCATCCTGCCATCAATGAACAATAAACTACTATAAATTAATAGCCAAATACCCACTAGAGAAAATAGAGACAGAATAATTGGATTAATAGCAGTCCACTGAAGAGTAAATATATTTTTCAACAGCGTTAGCGTTTCATCTAAGTGCAGGGGCGGTGCCAATAATAAAATATAGGCAATAAATCCAGCCCACAGTAACCACAATGCAAGTTTAAGAGTCATAATCTTAATTTAGTTGCATAAAATTATTTCAAAGACACAATTAATTGAGTTTTATAGTGTCTTTATGTTGATGCTAGAAGTTTTATGAAGCAGTTAGGATTTAACTATCAATTAGTTAAATCCTGACTGCATGCATTGTAAATTATGAATCCTCTGCTCGTTGTCGCTCAATGGGTAGAGCTTCTACAGTTGAAAAAGGTAACATAGTTGCTCAAGTACAATAGACTTCTTGGCATTTGTCGGGAAAAGGGTAAAGGGTAAGGGGGAAAGGAATAACAAAAAACCTTTAACCTTTAACCTTTCCCCTTTACCCACGAGAGTGCAAAAGTTACTTTTGCCAAGAGGTCTAATTTATTACCAATCACGTTTGAAAATAGATCGCTCTCCACACCCCACGATCGACATCCACAACCTCAGCATAATTGCTTCATCTCACCGTACCCGTACACCCAATTTTGTATCCCAATGCAGGGGTTTATCTGCTTTTTGCAGGGGAGACTCCGGCATTTGACCTACTGAAACGCCATATTTCCAATTTGGCGGACAGATAGCAATGTAACGTGCATAACCTCCTAAACCACCTTTGAATTTGGGATACCCAATAGAGATTAATGCGCCTGTTTCTGGCACCCGATCTAGATTTGTAACACCCTCTGCTTGGGCATATCCATTTTTCAACAGCCAAGCTTCCCCTTCGAGTGTTGGGGTGCTGTCTGTATCAAGGGGTTCGTGTCCGTGGAAAAGAATTTTGCGCTCAAGATGCAGAAACTTTAAAGCTTCTAGCTTCACCCCAGGAAACTTAGTTCTTGTAGCTAGTTCGGGGTTTGGCCATGATGAAGACCAGTCAGAGCGAACAAACACAACTGAGCCTTGGGGAATTTTGCCATGTTTGCGCTCCCAATCCTGAATATCTTTGACACTCAGATGATAATTGGGGTCTTTGGCAACTTTATCCTGAATCGGAATTATTACTAGAGGACGAACAGCAAAGGTCGCTGGCAACTCATCGATAGCTGGATAATCAGGATTCCAGTGAGCAGGTGGATCTAATTGGGTTCCTAGCTGATCGGTGGATAAATCGTAATGAGTTGCTTCAAACCCATCCTTTTGGTAAGTGTATGGTTCACTGGTTTTTGGGTTGATGGCAGGCGCAAAGAAAGATGAAGCAAAACCTGACCATACAGGAATTGAAGGAGCGATCTTATGAGTCAAGTCAACATATTTGGCTTTTTTGAGCGACTGCTGATAAACTTGCCACAGATGAGGCTCACGTCTGGGTTGTACCGCGTTTACAGACACCAAACCAACACCAAACAGAACTATTAAACAAACAATTCCCCAGAAAGTTTTTTGAAATGGTTGACGCAAAAATCTATCTAGTTTTTGCAAGGTATGTGTTTGGTTACATTGCGGCAGTATTGTCATTTGTGAAAGCTTATTACTTTTGAAAGCTCTAATTGTTTTACCACAAATTGCTACATTGTTTATTCTGTAACTCTTTTGCAATCCAAAAAAGCCCAGTCATTTCATAACTGGGCTTTTAGCATCTCAATCAATTATTGTCGGTAGAGTAGTTGCATTACAACCAATTAGGTAGTAGGTTCAAGATTAACCTTGACAACTTTGTTCTTTTCTTGCTCGGACTTGGGCAGTGTCAAATTCAAGATACCGTCTTTATAATCTGCGGTGACATTGGTATTTTGAACCTTAGCAGATAGAGGAATTACACGTTGGAATTTACCATAGTAGAATTCGCTCTTGGTAGTGCCATTGTTTTCGGTTTTAGTTTGGGACTTGCGCTCACCGCTAATGTGAACAGCATCTTCAGTGACTTGAATATCTAAGTCTTTAGCTTCAAGTCTTGGTAGTTCTAACTTCAAATGCAGAGCATCATCAGTTTCTTGTAGTTCAGCCGCCGGAACTTTGATAAAATCTCTGTCAACCCTTGCAGATGGTACTCTGGTATCTCCAAGTAAGCCGTTGATGTGACTTAAGTGAGCGTTCAATTCTTGCCAGGGATTGTAACGAATTAGTGCCATAACTCTTTCTCAGAAAAATTCATTTCTTGTTTAATTTTTTTTTGCACTTGGTTTTGTGCTTATGTATTTATAATAAGTATGGTTATAAGTCCTGTAAATTCGGTTAGTATCACCAAATAATTGATGATTCCCGCACAAAATCAAGCAGTAAAAAAGATTACGGGAACTAGCTATTGCTTCGGCATCGTCTCCCAAGCCAAATTTTTATTTAAGTACCGCTAACACTTTATCTGGGCAAAATTATTCTAGTTCCTAGACTGTTGTCTGCAAACTAAGATAGGGTTAAATGCCATCTCTAGAAAACTCAAGTTATGAAGTATAAAATTTTAGCTACACTCGTAGTACTAGCCACTACTAGCTTCGTTACTCCTGCTAAATCTCAAGAACTTGTAACTGAAGCTCCAGCAACATCAAATCAAGTTGTGAATGCTTGCGTTCAAAATCTTGCCCAAACTTTACCAAATCCTTTTACTGATGTTCCATCAGACCATTGGGCTTTCAAAGCAGTTATGACCATGCACTATTGTGGTGCATTTCGCCAAGCTACACCACCAACAATTTTAAAAAAACTCCAACCTACTCAACGTCAACAGCAACCACAGCAAGAACAACGGTTTGAAAAATAATTACTGATCGCGTGTTGGCCGTTCCTGTTGCTCGATCGGGAATAAGTAATTTGTGCGTCCATCGTGGTTATGTTCCGCAAAGAGTTTAATCAAGCGATCGCACCAAGCTCACTGCCTTCATGCGATCGCAACTGGAATATTTTATCGTAAATAAAAGGGTTTAAGACCCCTACCTCTATAGGTAGCCCCAGTTTCAGTCAGGGTTTAAATCCCCGTCTGAAATTGCCTTTAATTTTGAATTTTGAATTTTGAATTTTGAATTGTTAATGTGGAATGCGTTCAGCTCCGAACTTGCGCTGATGCCAGTAAGGATAGATTGGCGCGATCGCGCTAACCTGATTGAGCCGATTTATTTCCTCTAATGTTAGCTCCCACTGAGCAGCACCAAGGTTGTCTCGAAGTTGTTGTTCATTCCGCGCTCCGATAATAACGGATGTAATACCAGACTGACGTAACAGCCAGTTGAGTGCGACTTGAGCAACACTGACACCACGGTTATTAGCCACTTCGTGCAGAACTTCCACAATGTCGTATCCCTTTTCCAGGTCACTGACAGTGCCAATATCACCGATTTTTGCTCGTCGCGTCCCTTCCGGTTCCGACTGACCACGACGATACTTACCTGAGAGGAAACCAAAAGCGAGTGGACTCCACACTAAGATACCCACACCTCGATCTAAACTTAGAGGAATTAGTTCAAATTCCAACTCTCGCGCCACAAGCGAGTAATAAACCTGTTGTGACACATAGCATTCCAAGTTCAAACGCTCTGATACAGACAGCGCCTTCATTAAATGCCAAGCTGAATAATTAGAGCAGCCAATGTAGCGAACTTTGCCACTACGTATAAGATCGTCTAAGGCGCGAAGCGTTTCTTCTAGTGGAGTTAAAGCATCGAAACCATGAACTTGATAGAGGTCGATGTAATCTGTGTCTAATCGTCGTAGGCTGTCCTCACAGGCTCGAATCAGATGATAACGTGACAATCCAGTATCATTTGCTCCTTTTCCCATACGACCATAAGCCTTAGTTGCAATAATTACATCAGAACGACGCTTTCCGAGAGCTTTACCAAGAATCTCCTCAGAAAGTCCATTCGAGTAAACATCTGCTGTGTCAAAGATGTTGACACCTGCATCAAGGCAAATATCAATCAGATGTCGCGCCTCGTCTACCTGAGTCGCCCCAATTTCTTGGAAGAAGTCGCTACCACCGAAGGTCATTGTACCGAAACTGAGAGCCGAAATCTTAAGACCGGACTTTCCTAAAAATCGCGTTTCCATCGCTGTTACTCCTTGAAGCCATGCCTATTTGAAGTCAAGTGAACATTTTCTCACAATGGATATCTTCCCTGGCAGCCGACAGATATGCTTGCTGGTGATGGGCTGCTCAGAAGGCAAATCTGGGGATGGAGAAAGTAGCGTAGGCGCAGCCCGCACTTCGACAAGGCTCAGTGACCATCGTAGACATCGCTTTTAAAAAGCGTAGCCAATCAATTTTCTCTCTTACTGCCGAAAGTTCTGCTGATGTGGACTATTAAAGTCATGAGTGGGGAGTTGGTGGTCAATCTTGGGTCAAGATTCGTTTTACAAGCTTTTTTAGGCCGATCCCCACTAAGACAGTTAGGTTAAATTGCAAATTGAAATTATATCCCTGCCTAATTCCCCGATTTAGGTGTAAATTCAGGCTAAGACTGCGGATTTTGCCTAAGCCCTAACAAATTTCCGTCAATATCCTTGAAAGTGGATAATTGCACTCCATGACCGACATCTGTAATTGGCCCAACTGAGACTCCTTTTTCAGTCAGGCTTTGACGAGCAGCAACTATATCATTGACAACAAAGGTACTGACAGTATTACCTGGTTCAACTGAGTCACTCAAGTTCAATCCGATTGCAAAGCGTGGAATATCAGGAAAACTAAACTGTCTCCAGCTAGGTGTGTCATATTTTTCTTCAGGAACTAACCCAAGCTTGGACTTGTACCACTCGGCACTAGCTTCGAGATTAGTAACGTCTAGTTTAGTGACAAAACTATATTCACCAAAAGTGTTTTTCAATGTCATATTCTACTATGCTAATCTAGAACTTATATAGTACAGCTATTATAAGCTTTTTAGCAAAATATACTGCAAACTTACCAATTAATAGTAGTTTGGTTTTGCTCGTGTATTTTTACTCTAAAAGCCGCGCTTTTACGTCTAGGCACTCCAACAAAAGTTGAGCCACAGTGAGCTTTTGTCCACTACTGGAATTTAGTATTGTTGTTTCAAGCTTTGATGCGATCGCGTGCTAATTCTGCAACTTATTTGCGATCGGCAAAACTAAGTACTCTGCTTTCAGAGGTAAATCCAAGGCGATCGTTGGTTGTGCCACCATGAGGGAACTTCCGGCTTTTGGGTTGCCAAACAGCAACAACTGTGTAGGACACAGGCTTAGTCCGACTTTTTCGGCTTCAGCCTGTTGATCGATGCGGGCAAAAATGGTGATGCCTTTTACTTCAAGGACGGCTTCTAATCGATCAATGGTTACAGGCACTGAATATTGACTAAGCTGGCTAATGATGCCGTTGTTTGCATTCATAGCAGTGGATTTCTTGTAAAATTTCTAAACCATCGATCGAAACTGTACGATATGTAGTCATAGGATGACTCCTTGTAAGTGACAAAAGTGACATGATGGTGTTTTACAACAGGTCGATCTATCTCACATCTTGACGACGAATCTGCTCCTGAAAGTAGTCTTGCCAGTCTTCGGGTAACGCTTTCAGTTGAGCTGCACGATGCAGTAACTCTGGATTGTTTCGCTCGCGAACATAAAGCTGAATGATATTAGCAACAGTAATATTGTTGGTATCTCGACTCATCAACTCTAAAGTGTCTCCGACTCCAACTTCGCCCTCTTGCAAAACGCGAAAGTAAAATCCGGTGCGACGACTGGCGAGAAATCGTTTGACCATATCCGATCGCCCAAAACGAATTCCTAGTTTGTAGCAGGGTAAGCGCGGTTGAGTCACCATTAGTTCCGCACTGCCGATTTTGAAGCGATCGCCAATGTTAATTTCCTCTTCTTTAAATCCTGTAACTGTGAAATTTTCACCAAAGATTCCTGGCGTTAACTCTGTGTCAGGCAATTCGCTTCGCCAGTAATCATAATGCTCAAAAGGATAGACATATACAGCTTTGTCAACTCCGCCATGAACGGTGAGATCCGCTTGGCGATCGCCATCTAAATTGAGTTCGCGCACCATCACTCTCGAATTAACTGGCTCTTTGAAAATTCCAGTGCGGACGGCTTTTCCTTTCCAGGTCACTTCACGCGGCAGCCCGACATTAACAGAGATCAGCTTCATCTTTAACTCCTTTTGGACTTCAAATCTGTGCCATACCGCCATCAACAAACTGTTTGGCAGTGGCAAGACCGATACCACTGTTGCCACCCGTGACAAGGGCGATTTTTCCTTCTAATTTTCTCATTATGCTAATCCTTTGATTGTTGGGTTTAAAGCAGTCAGTTGCTAATAGAGAGCGAAGTCAGGAGGAAGAATGGTCAGCCAGTATTCGGGAGTAAGGCGATCGTCTTTTGAATATCTGCATCTGTTCCGCTTTTATAGGCATTGCTGAATAGGGGAATGCTGTCTTTGATATCCCATGCTTGCCCTTCAGCTTTTGATAAGGTTCGGTCAAAAAGCACAACCCTTACACATCTGCCAAGTAAAACTAAAGCATTTGCAACGTCTGCACCTACATTACCTGCACCAATAATACCGACTTTAGATGTTTTACTAATCATGCTATGTATACTTGACCTTCAATAGTAAAATGTCGTTTGTTTGGTAAGTCCTTGGATCTGCAATTGCTGTCTTTTTACAACTTGGAAAACAATATATTTAACCCTTCAGTCATCGTGGGATGAGTCAAAATACCATCGCGCAGAACTGTGTAGGGCATCTGAGCTTGCATCACCATCTGCACTGTTGAAATCATTTCACCTGCTTCATGACACAACAGGGAACACCCTAGAATACGACCTGTTTCGGTATCCACGATCGCCTTTAGCAGTCCATCAATTTGACCGAGTGTTCTTGCTCTGGGAACGGCTGACGCATCCACCTTCGCCACGCTGATGGCATATCCTTGTTGCTGTGCTTCAGTCTCAGTCAAACCCACATGAGCCAGTTCTGGATCGATAAATAGACACGATGGAACCAATCGATCCCGTGTACTCCGGTTGCCCCGATCAATTAAATTAGCTTTGATAATGCGATAATCGTCGAGCGATATATGAGTGTATTGCGGGCCACCGTTGATGTCGCCTAACGCCCAAATCCCCGGAATGTTCGTCTCTAAGCGCTCGTTAACTTGAATAAATCCGCGTGTATCGGTTGCCACACCAGCAGCAGCTAAATTTAAGCTCTCAGTATTGGGCGCACGACCAACGGCGACGAGCAAATGCGACCCTTGGAGGGTGATTTCACGATCGCCAACTTGGATTTGCAGGATGGTTTGATTATCAGTGCGAGCCACCCTCAACACCTTCGCCTTCAGCAAGAATTCAATACCATCTCGTTCTAGCAGTTTTTGAACTGCGATCGCTATATCTGGATCTTGCTGTGACAGGATTTGCTCACTTTGCCCAATGACAGTAACGCCACAGCCAAAGCGCCGAAACATCTGGGCAAACTCTAAACCAATATAGCCGCTACCGAGAACGATCAGGTGTTCAGGCAAATATTCTAGCTCCATAATCGACTCACTAGTTAAAAATCCCGCTTCTGTGAGTCCAGGAATCGATGGAATTAACGGTCGTGTGCCTGTATTAATAAATAACCGCTCGGCGGTAAGTAAGCGATTGTTCCCCTCAGTCGTGGTCACTTCAATTGTTTTGGGAGCAACAAACCTTGCTGTGCCAAGGATCAAGTTCTTATCCAGAGCTGTTTCTAAATTGTGCAAGTTCATTTCACGCGCAGATTGCACAACCGTTCGTTTTCGTTGAATCACCTCTGCTAAATTAACGATAGGTGTATTAGCTTTAACACCATAAACGGCACTATTTCGCACTGTGTTTGCCACATTAGCACTCGCCACCATAGTTTTAGTAGGAATGCAAGCAATATTAATGCACCCGCCACCAATCATATTTAAGCTGCGTTCAACCAGAGCGGTTTTACGTCCGTCAGCGACTAACGCTGGTGCAAGTGTTTTACCCGCTTTGCCGCAGCCGATAATAATGTCGTCATAGTGTTGAGCGTTCACTTCCATATCCTTTAAGTTCGAGCGGGTGAATACGATTTCAACTTTTTCTACAAGCTTGCTTCATCAAGATACGCTTATTTTTATACACCTCTAAAGTACCAGACTGCGGGTTATCTAACGTGCCATCCCACACCCAATATTCATAAATTCCACTCCGAAACTTATACACTCGAACACCTTCTGTCGGTTGGCTAGTTCCTTTGCCCAAACTTAAATTACCGTTGGGACTGGTCGCGCGATAAAGCAGTTCACGAGAAGTATAATTCTGCCAAATATTGATGTTGTAGCCACCCTGGCATTTTGTACTCAGGAGGAGGGCAGCTGTAGAGTCAGCAGAAGCTCTTAAGGAAAAATTAGCTAAGATACTGATTGGCAGAGCCAGAAGTAACGCGGATGTTTTCATAAGTTTTATAAAATTAATAAGTTTGACATTACTCGATTGCTGCAACAACTTCATCTGTAGAAAGGACTGCATTGGCAATATAGCCAAAGTTGATCGGTGCTGCCTTGTAGCCGTCGCCCAATTCCGGCTGCCGAGGGGCTACTGTTGTATCCTTAATGCTGTTTCAAAAACGCCCTGGTGCGATCGCCTGCAAATTCTGCGACTTATTTACAATCGGCGAAACTAAGTGCTTGATCGATTAAAGGTGCAATGATAGCAATATTTTTCACCAACTCATCACAGAGAGAAAATCGCTGTTTTAAGTAATTAGGATCGTTGTAACTCACCCAAACCTTGCCGTCAGTGGCTTCCCATGCCAGTATTTTCAGGGGTAAATCCAAGGCGATCGTTGGTTCTGCCACCATGAGGGAAGTTCCGGCTTTCGGGTTGCCAAACAGCAACAACTGTGTAGGACACAGGCTTAGTCCGACTTTTTCGGCTTCAGCCTGTTGATCGATGCGGGCAAAAATGGTGATGCCTTTTACTTCAAGGACGGCTTCTAATCGATCAATGGTTACAGGCACTGAATATTGACTAAGCTGGCTAATGATGCCGTTGTTTGCATTCATAGCAGTGGATTTCTTGTAAAATAAAAACTGAGTGATATAGTCGTTGGGCTTTTCAAAGATTGAGGTCTGACAATCCTGGATGATCGTCAGGACGACGACCTAGTATCCAGTGGTATTTGCGTTCGCGTAGCGTCTCCGCAGGAGAATCGCTTTGGTGAATTGGCAGGTCGTTGATGCTGGCAATACGCCATCGCATGAATCCATGTTCGTCAAACTCCCAATTCTCATTGCCGTAAGAGCGAAACCAGTTGCCAGAATCATCATGCCATTCGTAAGCAAATCGGACAGCAATACGGTTGTCTTGAAAAGCCCAAAGCTCTTTGATCAGACGGTAGTCCAATTCTTTAAGCCACTTACGTGTTAAAAACTGGACGATCGCCTCACGACCAGATAGAAATTCTGAGCGGTTGCGCCAAATGCTATCCGACGTGTAAGCGAGTGATACTAATTTAGGGTTACGTGTGTTCCAAGCATCCTCTGCGATTCGGACTTTTTGGATGGCGGATTCATTATCAAAAGGCGGCAGGGGTGGTCGAGGATTTTCGGGGTTGTTCATAGTATGCTACTCTAAAATGGCGATTCTCGTTCCGAGAGGCTTTGCCGGCTTTGCCAAAGTCTCAGCATGGTTGTATTAAATTTACAGCAGATTTCAAGTTGATGAAGTAGACAAACTAAGTCCCAAAGCCAAGTATGAACTTTGTTTTACTTCTGGATTCTGAATTTTGCTGTAAATGTTTGCCGACCGAATTACCTCAAAAGCAGTTTAATACAGATCGATGAATACCACCGCGATGTGCAGCGTTTCTCCAGATGCCCCCGTCACAACTGCAATTTTTTCCTCTAGTTTTTTCATGATGATTTCTTAGAATCGGGCAGCGTGAACTCCACAGTTTCGCTAGTGATTACTTTGTGCGTGGGGTCAGCTAGTTCGATCAGCACCTTGTGTACGCCAGGTTCCAATCCGACCAAGATGATCGTTTCCCCACTGGCATCGACAAAGTGCCACGGCAAATCGTCAACGGTGATGTGGATATGACCGATGCGCGGCGATACTTCGAGGGCACCTTTGCCAAACACTGGCAACACACGCAAATTCTCCGTCCGGTACTGAATAAAGACGCGTCCTTGTGCTAGCGGTTCGGGAAGCGGTAAATCGACAATCAGCTTCGGTGGTGCTTCGTTTTCAATCGCAATCAACGGTGATGAGCCGATAATGTCCCTAGCACTCGGTATGTGGCTGTTCATAGCAGGTAAGTACCTAAGAGTAGTTTAAATAGAACGATCCATGAATGTATTTCGAGAGGCTCTGCCACTGAGCAAGCCTTTGGAGGCGGAGGCTCTCAGAATTAGTTCCTAGCCTCCAGGCTAGGAACTAGTCACGGCAAGGGCTGTGTCTTAACTTAGTGCCATTCCGCTTTCCCCTTTTCCCCTACGCTAACTCGGTAAGCAGCAAAGCAATGGAAGAGCGTCTTTTCCTTTCCCTAAAAACATCGATCGCATCCTATTGCAGATATTTCTTCAATTGGGCAGCAGCTTGAACAAACAGAGAGCGGACTTCTGGCAGCTCGGCTAAACCATTGAGCAGTCCAAAGTCATGAATCATGCCGTTGTACTGCACCGTTGTCACCTCTACCCCAGCTTCATCGAGCTTGCGTCCGTAGGCTGTGCCTTCGTCATGCAAAATATCGCTCTCTGCAACCACAATTAACGCTGGAGGCAAGCCTTTGAGTTGCTCAACCGTCGCTTGTAAGGGAGATGCGTAAATGTCTTTGCGCTTTTCTGGGTCAGGGATGTACAGGTCATACATCCACTTCATCGTAGGTGCGGTTAAGTACCGTTTGTCGCCGAATTGATGATAAGAATTCGTTTCAAAATCGGCATCGACGATCGGCCACATCATGATGTGTAGCTTGATGTGTGGCCCTCCGTTTTCTTTCGCCTTCAAAGCAGTGACAGCTGTCATATTTCCGCCGACACTGTTGCCGACCACTGCCAGATTCTTGCCATCCACCCCAATCTCCTCGCCATGCTCGGCAACCCATTTGGTCGCAGCATAAATCTCATTAATCGCCTGTGGGTACTGAGCATCTGGCGTGCGCGTGTAGTTGACAAAGACACCTGCAAACCCTGAAAGCACAACCAGATCGCGCACCATACGCTTGTGTGTTGGATAATCACCCAACACCCAACCACCACCATGAATAAAGATGAAAACAGGCAATGTGCCTTTGACACCTTCCGGTCGCACGATATTGAGCGTAATCGAATAACCATCAGCGATAATTTTCTTCTCAGACTCTTCAATGCCTGAAAGGTCTACTGGAACAGAAGCCTGTGCATCCACGAGTACTTGACGTGCTTCAAGTGGAGTGAGTGTCTCCAGTGGTACACCTCCTGAATTCAGCACTTTCAAAAATTCCTTCACCCCACTGGAAAGACGTGGATCGTCTGCAACTTCCAAAATTTTTGCTTGTGAATTTACTTGAGCAACCATGACATTCTCCTTTGATAATTAGTAAACAATTTGTTGAAATGACACTGTTAAGTGAATTGGTTTAACAGTGATGCTTGATCGGCAACGATTGTAAAATGGCGATCGCTTTCTACCGACATCGTTTCCCAGGTGGAATTATTTGTTACTGGTGAAAAGGTTGTCTACCTGGCGGGTCGCTGCCTCGATTGGTTGTTTCCACACCGCAGCAGCATAGAGCGAGTTCTCAAAATCGGGGGCGATATCGCCTGCGATCCGTGCCTCATGATGCGCCCAGTCCTCAAAGAACAAGTCGTGACTGATGCACGATACTATTCCAGGTATGTCGCGGCGGATGCTAAATATGTCACCAATTGGCAAGCCGAAGCTGACGAAACCAGCAGGATTAAATACGTGAATGTCTTTGAGATAAGGGGCAGTGCCAGGTACTTTTTCTAGGTATTCGCGGGCTTTACCCAAGTAAGGGTGCGTTCCTAAATAGTCGTCGCGCAGGTCTTCTGGTGGCTCGTAGCGATCGCGCCAGAGGGCAATGTGCTGGGCAAAGTCGGCTAGTTCGGGACGCTTTGTTGGATCAACGAAGTAACCAGTGCCAGCGATCGCAAAATCAAACTCGAAAACATCATCATTTACCTGAATGACAATACGATCGCCCATTTCCCGTGCCGATTTCCAAGGTGCAGATAGGTGTATGTGAAAGTTCGGGAAGGCGATCGCTCGCTCAATCGCGTTCCGTGATGGCGTGGAGCCTGCTTGACGAAAGCGCCAAGCTTGGAACCAGCGGGCTGCATCGGGTAGTTGGGGATAGTTGCAGTAAGCACCAGGGTATTCCCGTATCCGAAGGATTGGTAGAGATGGAAGCGCCGACCGCCGGACAAATAGGTGTACTGCCTTAGCTCCCGATTCCAGCGCCACTCCTGCTGCATCGAAAGCTGAAGCCGCCCCACCCAGCACCGCCACAGTCTTACCGCGCAGTGCTTCAAAATCGATGGCATCGGCGGTATGTGCGTACAGCCTGCGTGGTAAGTCAGCTAGTACTGGAGGTATGTATGCACCACCAGTGCCAGCCACGCCATTGGCGAAGATGATTTTGCGCGTAGTCTCTATCTGCGGAACACCATTTACCTCAAGGTGTAGGCGGAAGAAACCTGCGGCTGGCTCAATCCGCACCAACTTCGTCCGGTAACGAACCTGGATACCGAGGAAATGCCGATACCAACTGAGGTACTCAGCCCATGTCACTCGCCCAATGCGATCGATTGCTGCGTACGCTGACGCACCGTGCCGCGCTTCGTACCAGGCTTGAAAGGATAATTCTGGGATGCCTAGTTCCGGGCCAGGCACATTTTTTGGCGTGCGGAGCTTTTCCATCCGCGCTCGTGTCAGCCACACGCCTGCATGAGCCTCGTCATCAGCTGCATCGATCGCCGTCACGCGACCGATACCAGCACGCCGTAGCGCAAATACAAAGGCGCTACCGCTGCCGCTGCCACCGATTATAGTAACATTGCGATCGATGCCAGGGCGATCGGGTACCCAGTTTTCGGGATCGGGGCCGAGGAGGCGTAGTGCCTCGCGGGCAGCAAAATCGGAATCGGTCGTTGTTGTCATCTCGCTCTCCTTAGATAGTGAAATGCGATTGTTTATTCGGGTCGATCTATCTCACATCCTGACGACCGAAGAGGTATTAACAGAGATCAGCTTCATCTTTAACTCCTTTTGGACTTCAAATCTGTGCCATACCGCCATCAACAAACAACTCAATGCCGTTCACAAAGCTGCTGTCATCTGAAGCCAGAAAAACAACCGCTTTGGCAATCTCACCGGGTGTGCCGACTCGTCCCAGTGGGATGGTGCTGGCTTGGCTGTCTACGAATTCTTGCAACTGCTGGTCATTGAGTCCCAAATGATCGTAACCAGGAGTCGGAACTACACCAGGGCTAATAGCATTCACTCGGATCTTGCGTTCTCTGAGGTCGAGTATCCAATTCCGAGCAAACGATCTCACGGCGGCTTTGGTGGCGCTATAAACACTGAAAGCTGGCGTACCTTTTATAGAAGTAATCGAAGCATTCAAAATAATAGAAGCGCCCTCTGGCAACAGTGGCAGTGCCTTTTGTACGGTGAACAGCAAACCTTTGACGTTTGTGTTGAATGTTTTGTCAAAGTGTTCCTCAGTGATTGCTCCAAGTGGGGCAATTTGTCCACCGCCAGCATTAGCGAAGATGATATCGAGGTGTCCTTGCTCTTGCTCAATGGTGGCAAACAGGCGATCGAGGTTTGCCAGATTAGAAACATCGCTCTGCACAGCCGTAACATTTTTACCAATAGCTTCCACAGCAGCATCGAGTTCGGCTTGGCGACGACCTGTGATGTAGACATAGGCTCCTTCAGCAACAAACTGTTTGGCTGTGGCAAGACCAATACCACTATTGCCACCCGTGACAAGGGCGATTTTTCCTTCTAGTTTTCTCATTATGCTCATCCTTTGATTGTTGGGTTTAAAGCAGTCAGTTGCTAATAGAGCGCAAAGTTAGGAGGAAGAATGGTCAGCCCGTAGTGGGGAGTAAGGGCGATCGTCTTTTGTATTTTAGACTTAGTGCCATTCCTTACATCTCCTTTGATTGCTGATGACGCTGCTTGAGACTTACAACAAGGTCAGTCACTTGACGTTGAGCCTCTGCGCTTAGTGAGTCAAAGTCGTCTAAGAAGAATTGACGTTCTAGCGTTAACTTCCGGGTATTGAGCAACCCTTCGATCTGCCAACCTTCGTCGCCTTTCGTTACTACGTATAGCGGCAGCGAATCTCGTGACGGTGAAGTTTCGGTTTGTCCAGGCAGTATTACCCTGATAACTACGAGCATGAGCGCGAGTTGCGAGTTCACGAAACGGACAAAATCCACCTCACCCTCTAGGCGTGTTCCTTTAACAACTGTGTCAAACGCTTGCTGATGAAATGCAGCGATTTCTTTTCGGCCCTTGAGATGCGTACCCTCGAACGTGATGAAATCGGCAGTTTCGCTGAACGGGGCAGCGAAGCCTTCGCCGCTACCTCGATTCCAAGCATCAATCATCTGGCAATGGAAAGCACGGATTGCCGATTCGTCAGCAGTAGTGGTGGTTTGAGTTGTTTGTAAATTCATATTTTTGAGTTTTTCTTTTAAGTGATAGACCAGTTTTCAAGCGGCATAGAGGGGTTTATTGGCAATGCTTTGTGAGGTACGCTCCGCTTTAATTAAATCTGCTGCTTTTTCGCCAATCATGATGGTCGGTGCGTTCGTATTTCCCGTGGTAATTGTTGGCATGATGGAAGCATCAACAACTCGCAATCCTTCAACCCCATATACCCGCAACTCCGGGTCTACCACTGCCATTGAGTCAATGCCCATTTTGCAAGTGCCAACCGGATGCCACACAGTGCTGCAAGTATCCCGAATGTAAGCTTCCAGTGCTGCATCACTCTGAACGTGAGAACCTGGAGCAATCTCTTTGCTACGAAAATTATCAAAGGCACTAGTCTGAAACAATTGCCGCATTAATTTAACTCCCTCAACCAACTTTTGCACATCGGCTTGACTTTGTAGATAATTCATCCGAATGGTTGGTGGATCTTTAGGGTCAAGCGATCGCAAACTAACACTGCCAATATTTTGGAAACGGGTAAGAGAGACTGCACCTGTAAATCCAAAATCAGCAGCAGTATAACCAGGTGACAAGAATTGAATCGGGCCGAAGAAGAACTGCAAATCTGGTGCAGCCGCCACATTACCCTTGCTATGCAAAAATAATCCGGCTTCAACTCCATTACTAGTGATGGCGGGGTGTATATCTTGAGTAACTTCTTGAACGACACAAGTGAGAATGTGATCCTGAAGGTTTTGACCAACACCCGGCAAATCTGCAATGACAGAAATTCCCATCGCTTGCAAAGATTCTGCATCCCCAATACCAGAAAGCATTAGCAGTTTGGGCGAATCAAACGCACCTGCACTTAAAATCACTTCAAAGTTGACTCTAACCTGCTGGAGAGTACCTTCATGCAGATATTCCACTCCCACACAGCAAGTGCCTTCAAACAGCAATCGCGTCACCAATGCCCCTGTCGTTACGGTCAAATTAAGACGATGGAGAATAGGTAGGAGAAAAGCAGAGGCAGCACTGTGCCGTTTACCATCTTTGACTGTTAACTGATAGAATCCTACCCCTTCTTGCTGTACACCATTAAAATCAGGATTGTAGCTGTATCCCATTGCCACACACGCATCTACAAAGCGTTGGGAAACTACAGCAGGGGATATTAAATCGGTAACGCTTAACTCCCCATCAACCCCGTGAAATTCTGACGCGCCTCGCTGCTGGTGTTCCGATTTCTTGAAATAGGGCAAGACATCAAGGTACGACCAACCGGGATTTCCTAATTCCTGCCAGCGATCGTAATCTTGAGGATTGCCCCGAACATACATCATGAAATTAATCGAACTGCTGCCCCCCAAGACTTTGCCATGAGAACAAAACATTTTGCGGTCATTCAGGTAGGGTTCCGGCTCAGAAAAGTAACCCCAATCAACTTCAGAGCCTATTAGACTAAAGCATTGCGCCGGAATTTGAATTTCTGGTTTTGTGGCTGGGTTGCCCGCTTCGAGGAGTAATACGGTTGTCTCACAGTCTTCGGTTAGACGATTGGCAACCACACAACCAGCCGAACCTGCACCAATTACAATGTAGTCATAATTAGTCATAAAGTTCTCTTCCTCTGTTATCTACAATGGATAAATGGAGTCAAGAATGAACTGATTTAAAGAGCGATCGCTGAAATACTGCTAATTATTCATTTACAACATCCGATCTGCTGAATTTAACTGCATACCAATTAATGTTCTGCCAGAAACTAAACTTGCGCCTCATTGGTTTGCAGGACTTGGCTTACTAACAAATCGTTAGATTAGGATTACTTCACAGCCGTGCTTGCTGCTTCAATTACTTTAGTAACTTCTTTTGGATGAGAGATAAAAGGAACATGACTGGAGTTAACTTCGGTTGTCTTAGCACCAATCCGTTTCGCCATAAATCGTTGAAGTTCAGGGTTGATGGCACGATCGCTTTGAGTCACGATAAACCAGGAAGGAATCGTTTTCCAGGCGATTTCATTCACTGATTGTTCAAACGCTGCGCTGGCGATCGGCTTTTGAGTTGCTGCCATTACTCGCGCCTCAGCCTTCGATACGTCCTGGGCAAAAAATTCGTGAAACTTATCGCGATCGACATAGAGAAAGTTTGCAGCATCAGACACGATCGCCGTACTAATCGGAGGTGCTGCGTACCTTTTATTGAGATCGCTCGTCTTTTCACCAACATCTGGTGCGAAAGCATTAACATAAACCAGAGCTTTCACCTGTGGATTGCCAGCTGCTGCACCTGTAATCACATTTCCAGCATAGGAATGTCCGACCAAAACAACAGAACCTTTTTGATTATTAATCGCCCGCTTCGTCGTTGCTACATCATCAGCAAGCGAGGTGAGGGGAATCTGCACAGCAGTGACTTTGTAGCCATCCTGCTCCAACAATGGAATAACGTGTTGCCATGATGTACCGTCAGCATAAGCCCCATGAACGAGAACGATCGCAGGTTTAGAGTTGGAGGCTTGAGGTAATTCCTTGGAGGTAGCTGGTGTTGAATGTATTGATATTCCAACAACAACACTTAATGCAAATAACCACAGCAACAATTTTTGAACTTTTTTCCATGTAAAAACCATCATTGCGATCGCCTCTGTATTCTTACTAAATTGCTGAAATCTCTGGTTCTTGTCGTTAATCATTTGCAGCAACACTGGCTGCCATTATCTGCTCAACAGTCCAGCGATCGAGATAGCGAATTCCATTAATAAACAAAGCGGGCGCAGCCTCCACTCCACTTCGCAGTCCACCTTCGATATCCGCATCGATCCGATCGACATACGTTCCCCTGGATAAATCCTGCAAAAATTGAGAAATATTAAGTCCTAAACGATTGGCGTACTCTACTAGATAGCCATTCTCTAATTCTTGTTGATGAATGAACAATATCTCATGCATTTGCCAAAACTGCCCTTGAGCCGCTGCTGCTTCGGCGGCTTCCGCTGCCCGTTGAGCATGTGGATGAATCTCTCGCTGAGGAAAATGACGGAAGATAAAACCTAAATTGTTTTCTCCAAACGAAACCTTCAATTGCTGCCCGGCAACTTTAATCAATCGATAGACGTTGGCACTTTGAAAACATTCATAATCTCCATACATAACGAAGACTACAGCAGCATTCAGTACACCTTGAATACGATCCTGGGTTGAAGGCAGAACGAATAAAGAACGATTATCGCGGTCGTAAGTCATGTTTTGGTTTGTATTAAGCAAACTAAGCCTTACAACCCAACTGCACTAAAGTTGCTATGGATTTAATATAGACAATTGACCCTCTGTTGTAGTCCACTCTAAGTTTACATTTTTGTACAATCGAGTGATGGATGAACCTGTCCATCTCGTAGTGGAAGGTTGTCTCCAACTTTAGTTGGAGTCTAAAGCCAATCTAAAGGGGAAAAGGTAAAGGTTCATCCCTCTTTTGTTACTTTAAAAAGACAAAAAGCGGTAAAAGTAAAATATCTAAATTGGGAATTAAACTTAACAATAACCTAATTCAAATTATTAATTCATCTACTGAAAAACAAGTTTTAAATGCTCTGGGTGTAGTTAAAGAAAGACTAGCATTAGGGAAAGTAAAGTCAAAATTAGGTTTGTTCAGAAGTGCGTTAGTAGAAAACTGGGAGCCTAATGAAACTAAGATAGACAAAAAAATCTCAGTTTCATGAATGGTATGAATTAGCAAGAGCCTATGGAATTGTAATTGGTAGTAAATAGGAAGATGGGATAATATTAGTTCAAGAAAACTCTAGAGAGTCGATAGATTATGAAAAGTTTTCTAAAAAATGGACTCTAGCTTATCTAAAGCAGGCAGTAAAGGATAAATAAGAATACAGATGTCAAAACAAATTGCTAGTCCTTATTCAACTGGTGGTGGTGGCTCTAATTACGAAGCCTATGTTGCAGCTTACTACCTAGCATCAGTGCTTATCGCTTCTGTTCCCAGAGGACAAGAAGCAGGAATAGCACGAGAAGTACGTTTTCAGCGTCTTTATGAAGGTGAATACCTTGATGACTTAATAATTATTTCAAACTTGACCACTGGTGAAGCGAAACTTGCTCTTCAGATGAAACGTGACCTTGCTTTTGGTCTGCAAGATCCAACTTTTGATGAAGTAATAGGTGCTTGCTGGGATACTTTCAAATCATCTGAATTTCATTTAGGAATAGATCGCTTTGGAATTGTTATTGGTCTTTATTCAAAAAAAATTGACGAATTTTACCAAAGCGTACTTACTTGGGCGCGTAGTAGTCCTAATTCTACAGACTTCTTGACCAGAATTTTTCAAAATAAACTTACGAACCAAACACAACGTAGTTTCGTTGAACTTATCCGCGATAAATTGAATATTTGTCAAGGCAGTGACATCAGTGATGATGATTTATGGAATTTTTTGCGTTCGATGGTTATTCTACATTTTGATTTTCAAAAAGAAGGCTCACGAGATTATACTTATGCCATACAAACTGTTAGCTACTTGCTTCCTACTGATCAAAAAAATGAAGCACCAAATATTTTTACAAAACTTGTAGAATATGCTGCGGAAGCTAATATAAGTGCAGGGGCTTTTAATTCAGATATTCTGACTCAAAAACTACTAAGCGATAATTTTGCTTTGCTTCCGTCTCATGACTGTAGTGATGATCTAAATCGATTACAAGAGCCTATAGATTTTATATTGAGAGACATTCGCTCTGATATTGGTGGTTTTGTCCTTGACCGTGTTGAAATCGTGAATACTGCTAGAGAAATGATGAAAAAAACATCACTTCTATTGCTAGTCGGTTCGCCAGGTACTGGTAAATCTGCAATTTTAAAAACTTTAGTTCAATACCATAGGAATGAAGGATTTACTATTGTTATTGCATGGGATCGTATTAGTGGGAATGACTGGAATAATTTTGCTGCTTCATTACAACTAACTCAACCTTTAAAAAAGCTACTTTTAGCAGTAAGCGGTACGTCCCACCCTACTATTTTCATTGATGGTATTGACAAAATTATTGATTCAGGAAAGTGTAAAGTTATCAATGATTTAATTCGTATTTTAGCTGAAATTCCTCTAAGTCAAGATGGTTCTCGACGTTGGACTGTTGTTGCTTCAGTAAGAGAAGAAAATCTTGAGCAATTATATAAAAATTTTGACTGGCGAATATTAGGAAAGCCAGAGAAGCTACTGATACCAGAGTTGAGTTATGAAGAGCTAGATAGCATTGCAGAACATAGGCCTCGACTTAAACCTTTGCTATTGATACATCATCTTAAACCTATTATCAGTAATTTATTTATACTAGGGCGTGTCATCAATTGAGCCAAATGACAGAAGCAGCCAGATAAATTGCAC
>NZ_JAVRCK010000067.1:0-50101 GCF_034530815.1 Nostoc sp. DedSLP03 | reverse complement strand
TGGGCTGCTGATTTTATCACCCAGTCAGTTTAAAAGATGTTGGTAATGACAAGCCCTTGAAAGAGGGGGTTAGGGGGGTATTAGATACTTTGGGTAACAAATATGGGTAACTTTTTTGAGACTTAACGAGAAAAGTCAGTTACCGAATGTTTTACCAGCCAGCAATGTAAGCCCACCATTAACAGCGCCAATGGCAGCATCAACATTGGGATGATTTCTAAAGTTGTCCAACTTGCAACCCAACCGGCTCCAGTGGGTACGATCGCTGCGCCCAAACTGGCGGCACTAGTGGCAATGCTAACAGCCGCAGGAACATGGGGATCTGGTAATCGTTGAGGAATTAACCAAATGGTTGCAGGAAAGATGGCTGCCAACCCAAAGCCAATCAACGGTAAGCTAATCCATTGATCTGGCAATTGCCACCAAGCCAGCAATCCAATGATTACAAGACTGAGCGACATACTGATTGTGCGCACCGCCCCAAGCGATCGCAAGAAATAACCTAAGATGAAACGTCCTAATGTTAATCCCACCCAGTAAGCACTAACGCTGTAACCAGCAATCAGCGTGGGGGTGTGACGAGCGACAGACTGCACAGTGTATGCCCAGTTACCAATGCAGGCTTCAGTGCCAACATAAACCAGCAAAAGCAGCCCAGTTAGCAGTACTATCGGAGTTTGCAACGCTCTGCCTAGATTTTCTAAGGCAGTTGTCTTTGATGGCAATATCCGTACTGTCATTGGTTTGTAGTTGAAGATGATAACACCCAGCACGCTCACAATTAATAAGCTGACAATCCCGGCTAATACCCCATAAACTTGTCGCCAGTTCATGCCAACTGCTAACAAAGTAGTAGCGATCGCCGGGCCTGAAAGAGCGCCAATACCATAGAAAGCATGGAGCAAACCAATCAAACTGGCACTGCGGGAATCTTGCACAATGTAGGTGTTAATACCTGCATCAATCAACCCAATGCCCAATCCCAACGCCGAGCCAGCTGCAACCATGAGAAACCAAGATGGCGAGATGGCATAAATTATCAGTGCCATCGTCAGCGCACCCGCAGCAATCAACAGCATTCGCGCTAACCCCAAGCGACTACTCACAAGACTGCTGGTGAATGCTGCCAGAATGTAGCCGCTAATTTGACTGAGAAACAGCAGGGTGACGGTTGCGGGAGTCAGGTTATAGGTAGACAGAATCGAGGGCAGAAGAACTCCTAATCCTGCTTCAGCAATGCCAATGGCAATAAAGGCATAGAAAGCGATCGCCGAACCTATCCACAGAGGCGGTAAGGTGCGTTGATAGTCTGTCATTGGCTGGAATGCTCCTGGATCGGAAAATTTGACTGCTGAGATTTACTCTAATTACAAGAAACTTATGGTTGTGCAAACTATGAATAGTTAAAAAGATTTTTATAATTACTAAATAGCATTATTAGTAATTATCTCGAAATCTCATCACTATGTTGCTAAAAAGTTTGCAATGATTTCTCTCAAACCCTTGTAAAAACTGGATTGCAAATTTTCCGAAAAGTTTATTTATCCTTAATCTTTGAATACTTGAGTTGCTAAAAACGCTAATGCTGCTGTACCAGCGATCGCACCCCACTGAAGAAGCGGATTTTTTTCTAGCCAGTCGGAAATGCTAGGTATAACTAAGTTACTAAAATCACCCTTAACTCTGTCATCTTCAGGAACAGATTGGTAAAAATTATTTGGTGCATCTTCAGATTTCGCCTCAGAAGAACGTAGTAAATCGAAGCCGACGAGCAGTAACAGTGAATCTACTAATGATGGTGAGACGCGCTGTACCACATCTAATATTTTAGCTACATCCCCAACTAAGTAGTCACGAGTTGGATGTTCGGCTACGTAGAGAATAGCATCAGCTACAAGTTTAGGATCGTAGTAAGGTGGTATCCCGGAAGGCTTTACACCTAATTTCGTCAGACCATTATTCCAAAAGGGAGTATTAATCACCGCTGGTTTCACACTCGTGACGCTAATCGGCCATTTTTCATGTTGCAACTCCAGGCGCATGGCTTCGATAAAGCCCTCAACTCCGTGCTTGGCTGCCGAGTAAGCACTTTGGTAAGGGAGCGATCGCCTACCTTCCATTGAAGAGACATGGATCAGCGCCCCCCGTCCCTCACGCTTCAAATGGGGTAGGGCTGCCATTGCACCATACACTTGTCCCATGAGATCGACATCAATGACATGCTTAAACTCTTCTGGTGTTATGTTGTCGAAAGTGGCAAAGATGCCGATTGCAGAGACATGTACCCATGTATCGAGTCGCCCGTACACTTCTACAGCTTTATCTGCGATCGCTTTAACTTGGTCAAATACTTCTACATCAGCTACGTAAAAAGTTGCTTCACCGCCAAAGCCGCGAATCTCCTCCACTAAAGACTTTAGCTTCAACTCACTCCGAGCCGAGACTACGACTTTTGCGCCGCGTCTAGCAAACTCAAGAGCTGTGACACGTCCGATCCCACTGGAGGCTCCGACGACAGAAACGACTTGCTGATTGATTGGCTTTAATTGCATGAGTGTTACGTTTTAAAATAAATTAGGAATTGGGAATTGGCTTCGAGAATGTTAGAGACTTTAGCTTCAATAGGTAATTCAGCCGCTTTGTTACTATCAGTTGTTATTAACAATATTTCTTAATAACTCTCATAGTACATATATATGTTAATTATTATTACGGTTGCATTTCTCTGTCTATTGGGGAATCTGAAAGCGCCACAGGTAGTAGATGTAAGCATTTTCTAGACTTTTAAGACTTTCGACTAATAAACATCAAGAACTTGGTCAACAAATCTCACAAAATTTCATCTGTCGCCTTTTACTTACTTCAGAGGATGTTTGAAAAGTCTGTAGTAGTGTATCGAATATTTGTTTACCCCACCCTAATCCTCACCTTGTAAAGGGGCTACGGTGTACACACAAGTGTTGGTGCAGTGTATCTATCCCGCCTCGGAATTTATTCCGAGTCTCATAACGAAAGTCCTCTAAAAGAGGACTTTCGCTTATCAGCCTGGAACTTTAGTTCTGGGCGGGATATTTGCTCAGTGTGAGACTTTCACTTGAACAGAAATATTGGGTGGGTAGGATTTTTAGAGATGTATGTACACCGTAGCCAATGCATCGGGGGGATTAAGGGGGGTGAAAATGCGATTAAACACAGCCAAACAGTTTTCAAACAACCTCTCAGACTCAACTTTCAAATGACACAATCTCCTGATGCTATTTACTTTTTTTACAAATAGTTTTTTAGTCTACTTTACTCCTCAAGATAGATGCGAAAGCAGAGTTAATTAAACCTCCCGCTTCCTTGAATTTCTGGCTTTTTTAGAAAATAGTTGTTCATCTTAATAAACCAATAATCATGAAGGTATAAAAGTGAAACGAAGCAATCCCAAAATCTCCAACTAAGAAAGAGATTGCTTGTTTGCGACACGCTACGCGAATGTCGTTCCTCCTTTCTACGAGACGCTGCGCGAACGCAATGATAGTTATTCTCTCAGTGCAAAAGAAAAACTGGGATGCACTTAGGTAGACTGAAGTTGTGTTAAGTAATTAGAGGTTAAACTATGGTTTGGAAAATAACTCCCGAAGAATTGTTGGAGCGGTACGCTGACGGGGAACGTAACTTTGCTGGAATTGAATTGGTTTATTCTGGCTGGCCTTCCTCCAGTTCCAAGTATAGTAGTCCAGGGATTGATCTTGACGGTGTGGTTTTGCGAGATATCAACTTGCGAGGAGCTTACTTCCCTTATGTCTACCTGACTGGAGTCGATCTGACTGGAGCCGATTTGGGAGGAATTTTCATGCGTGGTTGTAATTTGGTTGAAGGGATAATTCGTGATGCCAATTTGCGTGCTGCTAATTTGAAGCAAAGTGGCTTCTTCGATGCTGATTTGCGGGGAACTGACTTGGATTACATGAACGCCTGTGGTGCTGGATTTCGTGGAGTTCAAATCGGTTCTTTCGAGCGTGCTATTCTCGCTTATACTGACTTTGAAGGTGCCCATATCAGTAGCAATTTGATCTGTCGAGGTCAGAATTTGATTTGGCACACCACTATGCCCGATGGAAATGTTGTTGAAGGTCCACAGTGGGGGAATGGTCGTGATGCCAGATAAGGATAATTCTTCATCTGTTGCAGTCATTAGAGAAGCCGATAGGGTATCAAGAGTATTAAGTTTTGCTTTGATATTCCCAACTTTGCAAGCTATATGAAAATGTATCTCACAACTTAACAATAAAACTGTCTCGCAGATGAAAGTCAGCTTCCTCACTTCTATGAGTTAACGCCCAGTAAGTCACCTCACCATCTTTGTGTTTAATAACGGTAGTAATACTAATTTCGATGGCTTGGTTTGCCGAGACGATTTGATCCAAATCGACATCTAACGCAAGTACCAAAGCATCGGTTTGATTCTGAACACTAAACGGTAGCTTTTCAAAAGCAGTTTCCTCTTGCATCCCTTGACGATATCCATCAAAGCGATAGACATTCCAGTGTCCGGCGGGGGAGAGGTTAAATTCCCAATATCGTGCAGAATTTTTAATGCCAAGAAAAAACTCGAAGCAGGTATCTTCCCAAAGTTTATGCTTGCGTGATGGTGCATTTGATGTTGGAGCAATTGCAATTTCTTTTAAGTCACCTCCAAGGTTGTAGCTGATGGTAAGTTGATTAACATTTCGGGAGATATTGCCTGTAATTTTCAAATGAGGAAAAGACTCGCTGGAAGAAAAGGATTGCAAGGAAAAAGTCTGCTCGTTCATTTCATATCTTCGATAATTTTGCGAATCTGCGTTTCTTGAGATTCAATACTTTCAGTCAGCTTAAACTGGACGATCGCTCTTGCTAAGTTATGTTCTGGGTGCTTAACTTTGAAGTAGACATTCCCGGCTAAATAATCAGCAAAAAATCTCAGTCCTAGTTCAAAAGTAATTAGACGAATGGCATCATAGATGTATGCATAATCATTTTCGGTCAGAAATGCCTTAGCCACAGCAAGATAACCTTGGAGGATTTCTTGACACAAATCGGTATCGAAATAAATACTTTCCCAATTCTCGGTTTCTTCGCCAGCCGGATTGCAACCCGATCGCAGGCAATCACCAATATCGTAATGTACCAGACCGGGTTTCACGGTGTCCAGGTCGATGACGCTGACGGCTTGCTGGGTAACAATGTCAAACATCACGTTATTGATTTTGGGATCGCCGTGCATCAGACGCAGAGGTAGCTTGCCTTCAGCTTTGGCATTTTCTAAGATATGTGCAAAGGCTTGGCGATCGCTAACAAACTGTAAGCAATAATTAACTTCTGAAGATTGAGGCGCACTAGTTTTTGGCAAAACTTCCTCGTAATGCTGGAGATAAAACGGTGTAATATGGAAGCCTTCAAGGGTGTCAGCAAGTTTTTCTGCTGGCAAATCGCTGATTAGATTGTGAAACATCCCCAAGGCATAACCGATTTCTTTGGCGTGGGAGCGATCGCCCATACTATCAAAGGACTGGGAGCCTGGAATAAAGCTGATTGCCCGCCAAAATGAGCCATCTGCATCTTTCCAGTGGTCTTGAGCGTTTTTGGTCAATAGTACGCGTGGCACTTCCCAGCGACGATTCAGGGGTGTATCCTGCAACCTTTTTTGAACGTGTTCAGTTAAGGTACGCATATTCTGCATAATCAGTTGTGGCTGACGAAACACCTGTGTGTTAATGCGTTGCAGGACAAAATATTGTTCCTTTGAGGAATCGAGAGTTGCTAAAAAAGTGTCATTTATATTACCACTACCAAATGCTTTAACGCTTGTAACCTTTCCCTGTTGGGCGAATTGGTTAGCGATCGCCACTAGATTTCGGGTATCCTGTGTATTGAATTGTTCTATCATCTGTTTCATCTCTACTACTCCTCACGTACATTGCACGAAAGCAATAGGGGATATCGTAGCGCAAGTATCAAGATAATTTGTAATTCGTAATTCGTAATTCGTAATTCGTAATTGATTAACGAGATGTCAATTATGAGTTTTTAAAAGTACTACAGCAATTCTGAATCTATCCGTGAAAAACCAGATCCCCAACTTTTTAAAAAAGTCGGGAATCTGCGGGTTGCAATTTCTGTCAACCCCGTGCTAATTCAACAATTAGGAAATCTCATCGCTATCAACCCACTCATCATAAGATGAGTCATAACCAACGTAGTGAAGATAGTATTGTTGACCTTGGATTTGCTGAATCGTTGCGGAATACCAAGCCTCTTGGTCATCATCCCAACATTTTACCTTTTGACCTACTGCATATCCATTTTCATCAGTGGAGCGAAGATCGCGAGTCCGAATGTCATCTTCGCCTACCCATTCGTCATAAGATGAACCGTAACCAAGGTAATGAATAAAGAACTGATCATCTTGGATTTTCTCAATGGTTCCCTGATACCAATCCTCTTCATCATCATCCCAGACTTCCACAGTTTTGCTGACTTCATACTGATTCCGATCTGATTTATCTGATTTAACGGCAGATGAAACATCTTGAATCGGCTTTTGTTCTTCTTGTTTGATTTCCTCTTTTACTAGAGTATATGCTTGCAAAATCAAACTGCGAGCGACAGTTTGAATTCCTGTATGCTCGTAGTAATTGGTAGTTTGATCTAAGAATGCTGCAACTAAATCTAAATTATCATCAGCAATCTGAATGAAATTACCCAAATTACTAGAAATTGATTGCGGAGTTATGCCTGTCTTGGATACTAAATTATTCATCCAGCCTTGCACGGAGTTAAAACCTTGACTGATAAAACCAACTTTATCAGAAGGATTGCTGCCTGGAAGAAAGTTATTAACGGCTAAGAAAACTGGGTTTTGAGTTATTGCACTAGCATCAGTACCACTAATAACTCCGTGAATTTTGCTGAGAAAGTCGGGGCCCAAGGGCAGAATTCCATCTAGACAAACTAAAGCTACCATCCGCATTAGGGATGCATTTTGATAGTTGTTAGTTAGGGAATTAGCAAATTCTTGGGGATTAGGTTGAGGAATACCATTTAGTTTGCAAAAGGCGATGATTTCGACGGCGATTTTTAGTACTAAGTCAATTGATTGAGTGACATCGGCTTTGGGAGTAATTTTGCCTAAAAAAGAGAGAAAGCCGATTTTTTCACTAGCTTTATTCGCTAAAGCCGCCGCCGCCATCGCTGTGTCTGCCTTATCAATTGTTTGATAAAGTTTGATGGCAAACTGGTAGCCTTGTTGAGGATCTATGTATAAACTAGCAGCGCGATCGCGGATTTTCTGAATTACCTTAGCATCAGTTTCTCCTGTAATGGCGCGGATATTATTGTCAAACCCCGTCAAATTGCTCCATTCACCTGGAGCTACATAATCAAGAGCCTTTAAAACTTTGACAGTAATATTGTCAGTCGGTAACTCGTCAACCAACTGAATAATTGATTTATCCATCAGCCGATCCTCAAAACTCCAGATATCGTTACAATACGGTTCAGAGCAGCCCACATTTAGCGCTGGGCAATTACTGAAGCGTATTTATAGAGTTCCCCAACCCAACCAAAAAATAACGATGTTAGTAACAGAGGTTACAGGGAAGTTGGTAGTCGCTACAGGGAAGTTGGTAGTCGCTACAGGGAAGACGGTAGTCACTACAGGGAAGACGGTAGTCACTACAGGGAAGACGGTAGTCACTACAGGGAAGACGGTAGTCACTACAGGGAAGGCGGTAGTCACTACAGGGAAGTCGGTAGTCGCTACAGGGAAGACGGTAGTCGCTACAGGGAAGGCGGTAGTCGCTACAGGGAAGCCGGAAGTCACTACAGGGAAGAATATTTTGATTTTTGCTCAGTAATATGTGGTTATTTAACAGAGCATTAAAAATACCCCACCCTAATCCTCCCCCCTTCGACAAGCTCAGGGCATCGTTTGCAAAGAAGAGGGAACTAGATTTCCGGCTTACCCCCAATGCATCGGGGGGATTGAGGGGGGTAATTTCACTTGTGTCTACACCGTAACTTTGCCAAGAGGAGGGAATTGTATTCCTAGTTTCTCCCCTTTGCAACAAGAGATTAGGGAACTCCAAAAAATAAATTATCCAATTTGTCTACTCAACTAAACTTCTTTCTTCCTTGTCCCCCTTGTCCCCCTTGTCTTCCTTGTCCCTCTGCTATGGAATATTTTTTTACTTGGAAGTCCCTTAAGGGGGGTAATTTGGAATTACCAAAAATCAAGATGTTATGACAGAGCTTTATAACAAAACCTCGGAGAAAGAAAAAAGACGATCGCTCCGTAATAATATGCCATCTGCTGAAAAGATTGTGTGGGAAAGGTTGAAAAATCGGCAAATTGATGGTTGCAAATTTCGTAGACAGTACAGTATTGATGTATTTGTTGTGGATTTTTATTGTCCTGAATTAAAACTTGCTATAGAAATTGATGGTGATAGCCATTTTCAAGAAGGAGCGCAGGTTTATGATTATGAACGACAATGTTTTCTTGAATCTAAAGGCACTTATTTTTTGAGGTTTACAAATCAACAGGTTTATCAAGAATTAGAAGGTGCGATCGCAATGATTGCACAAACGGTTTGTCAATTGCGGAAGATTACCCCACCCTAACCCTCCCCCCTTCGACAAGCTCAGGGCATCGCTTGCCAAGGGGAGGGAACTTTATTTTCCGGTTTCCCCCCTTTACAAGGGGGGATTAAGGGGGGTAATTATTCTATTAAAATCACAGCCAACCACTTTTAAAACATCCTCTAAGCATCACTATTTTCTAACCAACATTACCCGCAGCTAACACTTGTTCGACTGTAAGCGCAACTTCTGGGAAAATTGCAGACACAATTTGCTGACTTTCGTTATATGCATAATAGCGATCGCTTTCCTCCAATCTACTCACAGTCTATAAACTGTAGCATTTGGCTAATCTCTGTTCACTTGCAAGGTGAGTAATTTATACTGAATAGGCCTTAACAATATAGCAAACGCTTAAGTAATCTATGATCGCACTGGAAGGGTATAAAGTCCTGACAGAACTGCACGCAAGCCCTAATTCTCAGGTTTATCGAGGATATCGAGAGTTAGATCGACAACCAGTAGTACTGAAAGTTCTGTGGCAAGAATACCCATCCCCAGAAGCGATCGCTCGGTTTAAACTTGAATACGATCTCACGCGCCGCGCTCAAGCGCCGGGAATTATCCAAGCTTATGACTTGAAAAAGTATGAAAATACCTTAGTCTTAGTTTTAGAGGATTTTGGGGGACAACCTCTGCGTGAGTTACTCAATCAATCACCTCTACCGCTAGAGAATTTTTTGCAATTGGCTATACAAGTAGCGGCAGCTTTAGAAGAAATTCATCAGCAACAAATTATTCATAAAGACATTAATCCTGCGAATATTCTTCTCAATCCCACGACTCAACAAACGAAAATAATTGACTTTGGTATTGCTACTTTGCTGTCGCGGGAAAATCCCACGTTGCGAAATCTGAATGTTTTAGAAGGGACTCTCGCTTATATTTCTCCCGAACAAACAGGACGAATGAATCGCTCGATTGATTATCGCACCGATTTTTACTCTTTGGGAGTGACTTTCTACGAACTATTAACCCAGCATTTACCTTTTATTAGTGACGATCCTGTAGAACTGGTTCACAGCCATATTGCCAAACAACCGATTCCGCCCGATCGCATTAATCCCCGAATTCCGCCAGCGCTTTCGCAAATTGTGATGAAGTTACTGGAAAAAACCGCCGAAGCGCGTTATCAAAGTGCTTTTGGATTGCAGGCAGATTTAGAGCAATGCCTGGAGATGTTGCACGCTACAGGGCAAATTTCCTTATTTGAATTAGGACAGCAAGATTGCTCCGGTAGATTTCAAATTCCTCAAAAACTCTACGGACGCGAGGCGGAAGTGGCAAACTTGTTGGCAGCTTTTGAGCGAGCTAGTCACGGTGAAAGCGAAGTGATGCTGATTGCAGGTTATTCTGGAATTGGCAAATCAGCCTTGGTTCAAGAAATTTATAAACCGATTACCCAACAACGGGGATATTTTATTTCTGGGAAATTTGACCAGTTCCAACGCAACATTCCCTACAGTTCTTTAATTCAAGCCTTTCAAGCTTTAATTCGCCAACTATTAACTACAAGTGAAGCCGAAATTGCTATTTGGCGCCAAAAATTATTAAATGCTCTTGGTGTGAATGGCCAAGTGATTATTGAAGTGATTGCAGAGGTGGAACTGATTATTGGTCAGCAGCCACCTGTTGTAGAACTATCACCCAAGGAAGCGCAAACTCGGTTTAATTTAGTCTTGCAAAACTTCATTAAGGTCTTTACCCAAAAGGAACATCCTTTAGTGATGTTCTTGGACGATTTGCAATGGGCGGATAGTGCATCACTCCAGTTGATTCAGTTGTTAATTAGTCAAGCAGACAGTCGATATCTGTTGCTGATTGGTGCTTATCGCGATAATGAAGTAAATAAAAGCCATCCCCTGCGGACAACGATCGCATCCTTAGAACAAGCAGGAGTGGCTATTCAGGAACTCACCTTAACGCCCTTAGCATTGCCCGAAATTCAACAACTCCTCAGCGATACCCTCAACAATGCCGATTCAGCAGAAATTACTCCTCTAGCAGAACTGCTGCAACAGAAGACTAATGGCAATCCCTTCTTCATGAATGAATTTTTGAAGTCGCTGTATGCAGAAGAATTACTCCAGTTTAATTTCACTCAGCGACAATGGCAGTGGCAACTGGCGAAAATCCAGGCGGCCCAGATTACCGATAACGTAGTTGAGTTGATGGCGCTGAAAATTCAAAAGCTGCCAGCCGCTACCCAGGAAGCTTTAAAATTAGCAGCTTGTATTGGCAATTCCTTTGATTTGCATACCTTAGCGATCGCTAGCTCAAAATCCCTTGCAGAAGTCGCCGCCCAACTCTGGGAAGCCGTGCAAACCGGACTAATTTTACCCCAAGGCAATGACTACCAACTCTTGCAAGTTGCCGACCTAGAAGTAACAGCGTTGACAAATTTGGATGTAGTCTACAAATTCCTGCACGATCGCGTCCAGCAAGCAGCCTATTCACTGATTTCTACTGACCAAAAACAGGCAGTACACTTGCAGATTGGGCAACTATTATTACAAGGCATTACTCCCCAAAAGCAAGAAGAAAGAATTTTTGACATTGTTAACCAACTGAATTTCGGCATCAACCTGATTACAGACCCTCAACAGCGACAAAAACTAGCTCAGTTAAATTTAACAGCAGGTAACAAAGCCAAAGCCTCAGCAGCCTATCAGCCAGCCTTAGATTATCTGACAATGGGGATTAACAGCTTAGCAGCTAGTTGTTGGCGACAGCAGTATCAGCTAGCTTTGGCATTGCACACCGCCGCCGCCGAAGCTGCTTATCTGGATGGGAACTTTGAGCGCATGGATGCACTCACAGATGAAGTGCTGCAAAAGACTCGCCGCACAGTCGATCGAGTGCAGGTTTATGCCATCCAAATCCAAGCTGCGATCGCCCGCGATCGACTCTTAGCTGCTTCTCAACTTGGTCTGCAAGTTCTGCAACTGTTGGGCATTCCCTTAGCTAGCAACCCCGGTCAACCGCAAATTATGCTGGGATTGCTAAAAACTAAACTTGCTTTGGCAGGTAAGCCGGTACACACCTTAGTTGACTTACCAAAACTCACCCATCCCAGAAAATTAGCGGCAATTCGCATCCTGGCAAGTATTGCCTCGGCGACCTATCTAGCAGCCCCGAATGTTTTTCCTTTGACGGTCTTTAAACAGGTGGAAATATCAGCAAAATCCGGCAATGCGGCGGAATCAGCTTTTGCCTACGCTACCTATGGTTTGATTCTCTGTGGCGTTGTTGGGGATTTGCAAGGGGGATATAAATTTGGTGAATTAGCATTGAAAGTACTAGACCGCTTCAATGCCAAGCACCTGCAAGCGAGAACTTTATTTGTAGTTAATTCCTTTGTCCGCCACTGGCAAGAACCACTCCAAAATACTATTCCTTCACTGCAAGCAGGATTTCAAGTTGGGCGCGATACGGGTGATACCGAATACGCTGCATTTTGTGCCAATACATCCTCTATGCATTGCTATTTTACTGGTCAAAATCTGGCTGAATTAGATGAATGTTTAGCTATTTACGCAGATGCAATTCTGCTGTTTAAGAAAAAACCGATATTTGTTCTCATTCAACTTTATCGCCAAGTAGTTGCTAATTTACAGGGCAAAAATGCTAATCCCTGTCAGTTGATGGGGGAATTTTATGATGCAACGGCGATGTTAGCCCAGCATATCGAGAGTAACTATCGCACAGCTATTTTTTATAGCTATACTAATCAATTAACGCTGAATTATTGGTTTGAAGATTATCCTACAGCCGTCCAGAAAGCTGATTTAGCAATTCCTTATTTAGATGCAGTTGTGGCTTTATATATTGTCGGATGGTTCCACTTTTATGACTCATTAGGACGGCTAGCTTTAGCTGCTGTTGTCAGTGCGGCGGAACGTCAAAAGTTACTTCAGCGAGTGGCTGCAAACCGGAAAAAATTGCAAGTCTGGGCAAAATTTTCTCCTGTCAACTATAGCCATAAATTAGCGCTGGTAGAAGCAGAATGGCATCGGGTGCATGGAGAATCTAGTCAGGCGATCGCTTGTTATGATCGCGCCATTGCCTTAGCCCAAGAAAACCAATATTTGAATGAAGCGGCTCTCGCCAATGAATTAACTGCCAAATTCTACCTCGCTCAGAACAAATCCAAGATTGCCCAAGTTTATCTGCAAGAAGCCCGTTATCTTTATTTGCAGTGGGGAGCGATCGCTAAGGTAAAAGATTTAGAAGCCAAGTATCCCCAAATCTTAACGCGCATTCTCGAAAAAGCTGTTAACTCAACTTTATCAACTATTAGTCCTAACTCAACCGGTCTCACAAGTACCAGCCGCTCAGAATCATTGGATTTGGTGACAGTCATCAAAGCTTCTCAAACCCTTTCCGAAGAAATTCAGCTAGATAAACTTTTATCTAATTTAATGCAGATTTTAATGGAAAACGCCGGGGCGCAACGGGGATTTTTGCTGTTGTCAACCAAAGGCAAGTTTCTGATTGAAGCTCAGGGAACCGTTGGTGAGAATACGATTCAGGTGTTGGAATCACTCAGTATTGAAGATAGCCAAATCTCGACTGCGATCGTTAACTATGTGATTCGCACTAAAACTAATGTAGTCCTAAACGATGCCATCAACGAAGCAGTGGGAATTGGGGAATTTATTAAAGACCCTTACATTCACCAATACCAACCGCGATCGATTTTGTGTACTCCTTTGATTAACCAAGGAAAGTTAGCAGGAATTGTCTATTTAGAAAATAACTTGACAACCGGAGCATTTACCCCAGATCGCTTGGAATTGCTCAATCTGCTTTCAGCACAAGCAGCTATTTCCATTGAAAATGCCCGTTTGTATACCGATTTAGCCGCACTCAATAAAGCTTATGAGCGCTTTGTCCCGCGTCAATTTCTGCAATTCCTCAACAAGCAAAGCATTATAGATGTGCAATTAGGCGATCAGGTGCAGCGGGAAATGTCAGTCTTATTTACCGACATTCGCGCCTTCACCACCCTTTCAGAAAGCATGACTCCCGCCGAGAATTTCCGATTTATCAACTCCTATCTCAGTCGTATGGAGCCGATCATTCTGGAAAACAATGGCTTTATCGACAAATATATTGGTGATGCGATCATGGCCTTGTTTGCCGGAGATGCCGATGATGCCGTACAGGCGGGAATTGTCATGTTGCAGACATTAACAACCTACAACGAAAAACGCCAAACCAAGGGCTACTCACCAATTCAAATTGGCATTGGGATTAATACTGGTTCGCTAATTTTGGGGACAGTCGGCGGGTTAAATCGCATGGATAGCACAGTGATTAGTGATGCGGTTAATCTAGCAGCGCGAATCGAAGGATTGACCAAAACATTCAACGCTCCACTTTTAATTACCGACCAAACTTTTGAGCGCTTACAAAATCGCGATCGCTATGGTATTCGTGTAGTAGGTCAGGTAAAGGTGAAGGGTAAGACGAATGCTGTAACTGTTCATGAAGTATTTGCAGCCGATCCCGCAAAAGTTAGTGCAGGTAAAACAGCGACTTTAGAGTTATTTGCCTCAGCATTAGCGTGTTACGAACAACAACAATTTGCAACAGCAGCCGAGTATTTTCAAGATTGTTTGCAGCAAAACCCGTGGGATCAAATCGCGCAGATGTATCTTGAGCGCTGTCAGCCAGGAAAAGAAATAGCATCAATTTCTACCGAGGCAGTTAAATTTTAAAGCTGGGGCACACAAGAACCAATACGCTTGGGTTAAGCAAATTTATCTGTTAAGGCAGGCTGTTCTTGAGCAGGGGAGGCAGGGGGAGAGAAAAAAGGGGAAAGATATTGAATACATCCTTTACCCCTTCCCGTTTCCCCTTTTCCCTAAGATTGCATTAGGCTACAGTGACTTCTAGCGTATAAGAACCAGGATTAAAATAGCCAGAACTGAAAGTTCCGCCATTTTGAGGGAAGTAATCATAATCACTTACTGCAATGGAGTAAGTACCTGCCCCCAGTGAAGCGGTGATTGATTGAGAAGTACTGGAAGTCTGTAAGTTCCCAGCACTATTAAATAGACCGAGAACTGGATAGTTATCCCTGTAATTCGGCGTGTTGATAGTCACAGTTCCTGGGTTGGCTAAAGAAAATGTGAAAAAGTCGAAATCAGGCTTGTTCCCTGGAAGCGTTGCCAGTTGAGCAGAGGTATTAACTTCTGAACCTGATGTTAAAGTACCTAGCTTCTCAGCAGTAGCTAGTGTGTTGTTTGTCCCTTGTCCAGCATCTTCTTTCTCATAGAACAGGAAGTCGTCACTATCAAGCCTCAGAGGCGATGCTTGCACAACACCAACGAGTTCATCTAGCTCTCCTGAGTTGTCCAGAAATACGTTTGTATTGGCTCCCACAGTCTGCAAGCGATAATCTGCCAGTGTTCCTTTGAGCTGGATTGTATCTTCGTTGGAGTTAAAGCCACTGATGGTAGCGTAGTCTGTCAAACCACTACTTCCAGTGTTGTTATCGTCATAGAAGACATTAGTAGCATCTCCAAGTAAGAACCGATCTTGCCCAGGCCCTCCAGTTAGGATATCAACCTCCCCTAATCCAGGAGAAGGAGAATCAGAACCGTTAGTATCAACGCCTATGAAGACATCATTTCCAGGGCCTCCAAGGAGAGTGTCATTGCCGACCCCGCCACGGAGGGTGTCATTGCCTTCTCCTCCATCGATTTGGTCATTACCAGCCCCGCCAAACAAGCTGTCATTCCCATTTTCGCCCAAAACGATGTCATTACCTTCCTGACCATCAAGAAAGTCATCGCCATCTCCACCAAGCAAGTTGTCATTGCCGCCTCTGCCAAGGAGGGTATCACTACTGCCTCCTCCAATCAGGGAGTCGCTAAAACTAGAACCAAAGACTTGTTGGATATTGAACAGAACATCATTCCCATCTCCCCCACTGGCAGTTCCAGCGCCAAGGTCAACGGTGACTCCGGCAGTGGCATTTAAATAATCAGCAGCATTAATGCCAGTCCCACCAAAGAGTTGGTCATCCCCGCCTCCACCTTGGAGTTGGTCATCGCCATCCCCACCAAGCAAGGCGTCATTGCCGCTGCCGCCTAGCAGGGTATCATTGCCTTCTCTACTAATGAGGTTGTCATTCCCGTCCTCACCATTAAGAAAGTCATCGCCAGCCCCACCCAGCAGGATGTCAATGCCGCTACCGCCAAGCAGGGAGTCATTGCCGTACCCGCCATTGATAAAGTCGTCATTAGCCCCGCCAAGGAGGGTGTCATTGCCGTTATCGCCAAAGAGGCGGTCATTACCAGCCTCACCATTGACAAAGTCATTCCCGTCCCCACCACTGATGAAGAAGTCATTGCCAGCTCCGCCAAGGATAGTGTCATTGAACCTAGAACCAACGAATCTTTCAATCTCCAACAGGACATCATTCCTGCCCTGCCCTGTAGCGGTTCCAGTGGCAAGGTTGATCGTGACTCCAGTAGTGGCACTGAAATAATCAGCAGTATCAACGCCAATTCCACCCAAGAGTTGGTTATTGCCAGTCCCACCACGCAAGGTGTCATCACCAGCCCCACCACGGACAGTATCGTTGCCTTCCTCGCCATCCAGCAGGTCATCGCCAGCCCCACCATCAAGCAAGTCATCGCCACCTCTACCAAAGAGGGTGTCATTACCGCGCCCGCCAATTAGAAAGTCTTTGAAACCAGAACCAATGACTTGTTCGATATTAAACAGGACATCATTCCCTGCCCCTCCAATGGCAGTTCCAGTCGCTAGGTTAACGGTGACACCGGCAGTGCTATTTGAATAGTCAGCAGTATCATTGCCAGTTCCACCAAAGATTTTATCATCCCCGTCCCCTCCTTCTAGTCGGTCATGGCCAGCCCCGCCAAGGAGGGTGTCATCGCCAGCCTGACCAGTCAAGTTGTCATTGCCATCCTCGCCATCAATCTGGTCATCGCCAGCCCCGCCATTGAGCGTATCAAACCCTTCCCCGCCAAAGAGTTGGTCTTTACCGTCTTCTCCAGAGAGTCGGTCATCTCCGTCCCCGCCTTCGAGAAGGTCATTGCCAGATCCAGCAAGGAAAACATCATTACCAAACCCACCAAGCAGGGTGTCGTCACCGCCTTTGCCAAGGAGTTGATCGTCCTCTTCCTGGCCATCGAGAAAGTCATTGCTAGGTCCACCAATAAGGACATCATCGCCTAATCCACCAAGCAGGGTGTTCTCGCCGTCTTCACCATTGAGAAGGTCATTGCCGTCCTCACCATTAAGCGAGTCATTGCCAGCCCCACCCAAGAGGTCATCATTGCCGCCCCGACCAAAGAGGTTATCATCACCACCCTGACCAAGGATAGCGTCATTGTCAAACGTGCCAATTAGAGTGTTATTGCTGTTATCTCCAATAATGTCTGCCATATCAATCCTTTCGGTTATAAGTTTGATTCAGAGATATTCGCTAGCAGAGGTGTCATCTATGAGTAGCCCTGCCAGCGCAAAGAAACCCTAGTAGTCTGCCAACCCAAATTGTTAGGTGAGAGCTAGGAAAAGAAGTTCATGTTAAAGGTTAAAAGAGTAAACATCTTTTCCCTTTCCCCTTGCTTTTTACCGAGCCAAGTTTCCTTGGCGAACCACTAAATAGGTAGTTCAAATAAATGCAGTATGCATCTACTTAGACTGGTTTCGTAACTGCTCAATAATTCGAGGTAAATCGTTCAGTGACAAGTCTCAAAAGGCGTAAACTCGTTCCTGAACTGGTAGTTCGCCCCGATTTATTGAGCGGATAGCTGGTTTATTGGTCTAGACACTGCCTAAATAGCTATCACTAGCATAGGGCAAACGGCTCTTATTTGCTACTAAAAACTAAGAGAGGAACATTGGTCACAAATTCAGATTGTGAGCTAGTTGTCAAGGGGATTTTAGAAGATGCTTGAAAGAAAAACTCTTTGGTTCTTCGTTGTTTCTCAGGCAAAGGTGCAACAATGAGCTTCATGTTTGGTTTTCGTTGTCGTTTAATGCCTAAGTCCTGATTTTCAGGAGCAGCAAAATACTTGATAGGGTCAGATGCTAGACTTTTTGGATGAGCAACGTAAAAATGATTTTCACCGCGATAAATCATTTCTCAAGAAATCTGGTCAAAGGATAAGAAAAGCTCATCAGTTACAGCATCGCCTAAATCTACGAATACAGCATAAAATAACTATCACCCCTCTCTTTGTAGCTGAATATCGTTAAGAGAACCAGTCGATAAATAACTTAAGCCCAAGAGACGTTTGACAGTATTAAAAGCATCTTCAATTCGCCATCTTTGCCGATATGAAAAGTTTTGAGGAGTTAAATTTTATGTTAATCGCCTCACCACGATCCGGATCGTGGCAAGATAAATAAAAGTCTCTGATGTTTGATATGATGTCTGGAAAATCACCCATAATATAAATAGAAATACATAGATAAAAATACATGAAATGGTGCGATCGCAACAGGACTTACGCAACTGGCACAGAGCGATCGCTATCAAAAAACTTTGGATAGTTGACTATCGTATTTATGACTCAATACAGTTCAGTTAAGCTTTTTTCTCTTCCCCTGCTCCCCCTGCCTGCCTTAACAGATAAATTTGCTTAACCCAAGCGTATTGCTCTATCCATCTCCTCTGCCCTTCTGCCCCCTCCTTCTGATTTTAAAAATCCTGAAAAAGTTGATATTTGGACATTTGAGGCTAAAAACTCAACTATTAAATTAAAACCTAGTGTTATACCTGAAGCAAAACAGCAAATCAAATTGCAATGCCAGGGTATGAATAATGAATAGTGAAATTACTGAACTCCGATTTCCAGAGGCAGCAATGACTGCCAGTCGTGAGGAACTATCGAATTTACCTTTGAATGTCATCTATGGAGATGTACCGGCAGATTTGTCTGGACATACGTTTATTATTGCTCCTGTAGGTAGTGTTGCCTCTGGGGGCTTACCCAATCCGAATGCAACCCACATTTTTAACGGTGATGGGATGATTTACCGCTTGGATTGGCAAGCCGGACAGGTTACTGTCAAAACGAAACTGGCACGCACACCTTGTTACTATGCAGATCGAGCAACTTTTAACAATCTTGCCTATCGCTCTTATCAATTTCGCGATCGCGGGTTGCTGCGCTTCTCTCCTTCCTTGGGCTTGCGAGATGAGGTAGATATTGCCTTTCTCGCCTTTAATACGGCTAAAGACAGCCAAGAGCGATTAATGATTACTTATGACGCTGGTCGTCCCTATGAAATTGATACCAGCAGCCTAGAGGTTGTAACCCCAGTGGGAGGTAATACTGAGTGGAAACCGTTTCTACCTTTTTCTTATCCTTTCCCCCCTGTGTTGAGTACGTCTCATCCAGCCTTTGATGGTTATACCAACGAAGTTTTCTTAGTTAACTATGGGCGATCGCTGAGTAATTTTCTTGAAAGTGCGCGTTTCATTTATGACCTCGAACAACTGCCCCAGGAACTACAGCAATTGCTAAGTGCGATCGTTCAACTTTTAGACAACAATCCTTTGCAGGTTCCCTTGGGAATGTTCTCGAAGTTTTCTCAAAGTTTCTCGCAACTATTGATTGGCTGGATTGAGAAATTGTTGGGAACTGCTATGCCAGATTTTGTTCGTTTGATGCGCTGGGATGGTGTCGGCAAACTCCAGCAGTGGGAGTTGATACTGCCGGATGGTTCCCCGGTGCGAATTGAACAAAGCATCCATCAATTGGCAATTACCAAAGATTACGTAGTGCTGATGGACACTTCCTTGAAGATTGGCCCAGAACAAATCCTGAATAATCCCATTCCCGATAGTTTGGAAACTGAACGCCTTCTGCGACGATTACTGACGCGATCGCAGCAACCCAATTCCCCCATTTACATCGTGCGTCGGGCTGACCTGAAAGCAGATGTGACTACTGTGGTAGTCCGCCCAGCTTTAATTCCTTTAGAAACAGTGCATTTTTTGACCGATTATGAAAACCCCGACGGTCAAATTACAATGCATACTGCCCATCTCTGCGCTACAGATATTGCCGAATGGGTTCGCAAGTATGATATCTCAAAATTTGACGCTCCCAAATCTGCGCCTCTGTGGTTGGGAGGAATGTTATCTAATGGGCAAATGGATGTGGGTCGTTTGGGTCGCTATCAAATAGATGGCGAGACAGGTCAGATTCGAGATGCCAAAGTAATTTACGATACCCGCCGTCATTGGGGTATAGGGTTCTATGCTTGCCAAGAAAAGCTGGCCTCTGGATTGCCTCCTCAACGAATTGATAATATTTATTGGCAATCTCTCGGTTTTTGGCCAGAATTGCTGACTGAGTTTATTTACAACTTGTACGAAGACTATCCCTACCGGGCTGTACCACTAAAAGAATTACTGGAACGACAAGAAGCATTCCACAATCGCCCTTCTTCTTTGTTTCGGGTAGATACAATCAAAATGGAGGTAGCAGATTTTTATGATGCGCCCCCCGGTTACTTCATCAGTTCGCCCCAGTTTGTACCGAGATTGAACAGCAATGGCAGTTCTACAGATGGCTATATTGTCTGTACGGTATTTGGGGGAAATAACAACGAAATTTGGATCTTCCAAGCCGATCGATTAGGGGCTGGCCCGATATGCAAATTGAGCCATCCCCAACTGGATTTTGGCTTCACAATGCACACTACTTGGTTATCTGCGATCGCACCTCGTACTGCTAGTTACGATATCCCCGTGCGACAGGATTATGAATCGTTACTTAAGCAGCCAGCCATTCAGCAATTATTCACAGAAGCAGTTTATCCGCATTTTCAGTAGAAGACATTGCGATCGCAAAGTTCTCATCAGGGCACATTACTACCAAAGAATCAACAGTGTATGGCTAAAATTTCTAAAGATGCACGAATTTGTATTATCGGGGCGGGAGCAGCCGGGTTATCTACGGCTTACTTTTTGAAAAAGCAAGGCTACCGCAACGTACTAGTCCTAGAAAAAGCTGGACGGGTAGGGGGATTGTGTTGTTCTATTACCTACAATTCCCGTTCCTTTGATTTGGGAGCAAATTATCTCACCCCTGCCTACAAACAAGTCCTCAAAATGGCTGAAGAAGTCGGCGCTCAACTTTATAGTGAAGGGCCAGGGCAAGTCTACAATCCTTTTAAATCTCAACCGGGACAACCTGCCTACACCTCAATTATGAATGCCGTTACCGAGGGAACCGATCGAGTAACGTTTTTAGCAGCCGTTGGGCGCTTTTGTTGGGAGCGTCTTTGCTTAGAGCCAATTATTTCCATTCCTGGGTTTGCCGGTATCAGTCAACATCCCGAACTGACTCAACCTTTTTCCCAGTGGTTAGCACAGAAAGATTTGTCATGTCTAGCAACTTTGTTTGAAATTCCGATTACCGCGATGGGCTATGGCTATTTAAACGAAATCCCCACCGCCTATGCTTTAAAATACATGACCCTAGAAACCTTTGGGACTTTAGTTACTTACGGTGCAGATTTGCGCTGCGGTTGGCCTAAACGGTTTATTGATGGTTTCCAACGCTTCTGGGAACGTGTTGCTTGGGGAATAAATGTGCGCTTGAATATTGACATCAAAGAAATCAAGCGTGGAGCAATTACACGGGTGCGGTTCACCGAACAGGAGCAAATTCTTGACAAGATTGTTACCCATGAAGAAGTTTTAGAATTTGACTATCTGGTTTTAGCTTGTCCGTTGACGTTGAACGTTCTCAACACTTTTCTCGATTTGTCGCCAGCAGAGAAAAACCTATTTGAGCAGATAATTCTCAATCCCTACAGTTTGATTACTTATCTAATTCCCGCTCTGGAAATGCCAACCCCAGTAACTAATGTCATTCCCTTAAATACAATGGGGAATCCCTGGTTTATCGCTCAACAGTTTGCTGACAATGACCTAATTGCCTTTTACACTCGCTTAGATCGTGAGGGAAAAATCACTAAAACGGATGTTCTCCAAGGTATTCAAAAGACATTAAAGAATTTGGGAGTGCAAGTAGATGATGATTACTACACCTACGATAAGTGGCCTTACTTTCCTCACGTTACTTCAGAGGTCATGCAAGCGGGATTTTACGATCGCTTAGAAGCGATGCAAGGTCAACGCAAGACCTTTTATGTGGGAGGCTTATTGAATTTTGAGTTGGTTGAGACTATTGTGGAGTATTCAAAAAGTTTAGTCGAGAAGAACTTTTAGTCTAGAAAACTTCTTTCTCGCTTGAAGTAAATAGACTTTTTGCATAAATCAATGAGCTTTCACCCTAAATCCTTCTTCCAAGGGAGCTGTGTACACACAAGTTATTATGACCCCCTCTAACGATTAACCAGCGTTTTACCCCACCCTAACTCTCCCCTTATAAATGGGAGGGAACTATATTTCTTTTTTCCCCCCAATATATCGGGGGGATTAAGGAGGGTAATTTGACTTGTGTGTACACCGTAGCTTTCCAAGGAGGGATTAATATTATGTCCGCCTAATTAGGAACTACATCTATTGTCAGGACACAGCATTGCTGATATGTGTCAACTTCAGCTGGAAATAGCTTATTTGTTGGCTTACATCCCCGCCCGGAAATAAATTTTCTAGCTTTTAGCTTAACTCTACTTCAGTAGACTGGAGATTTTTGGCGATATTTAGTCATCTTCAGATGACTTTAGCGATGAGACGGGAATTTCAATTCCCGGCAAGACAAGGGGTTTGCCGTTAAGTTGACACCTATGAGCGTTGCTGTGCCCTTACCGCGTGGTCTATTTATAGCACAAGCCTTCGTGGTTAGGACATTAACAGATGATAAAACTTAGACACAACAAGACTTTTCACCCAATCCCCAGTCACCAGTCCCCAGTCCCTTGCTATACTTGAAAATAGCTGCAAGCGATCGCCTATTTTAAAATACAAAAATCTTCAAATTCATTTCTTATTTGATGAAATATATTAAAGGTATTGCTGAGTAAAATACCTTTACTCAGCACTTCTATAACACCGAAAATCGGTTTAAACGGTGACTCTTGTACCGTCAAATTTGGTGAAGGTGAAGCCATTAAATATTTCGTTATAACCCAGTCTCTCATCTCTGAGCAGACTAATAGCAACCTCTTCTCCTAAAGCCAAACCAGCAGAACCATCCGAACGCCAATGGATACCACCGTGACCGCGACCAATAGCATAGTTAGTTGCCAGTTTATTTAACTCTCCACCCACAGTTAATGGCGGGCCACTGTAAGCAATTACTTTTGTCGGGTCATTGGGGTCGGGCACTACTGGATTGGGGATAACATAGTTTTCATCAAAGAATGCTTTCAACAGTGTGACATTGACACCAGCAGTAGCAGCCGCACCACCTGTATAGGAGGAATGGGTTGGCGATGCTTCTGGATATGCTTGGGGCAATAGATAAGTACCGAAGGTGCTAAAGGTCTGAGCCAAAGCTTGAGAATTAAACACCTCAGAATTAATTGGGTACTGAGTTTTATTCACAATGTTATTGTAGACTAGTCCACCATAGGCTTCTGGGCGCAGAATGCGGTGTACATAATACTTCTGCCAGTATGACGCTCTAATCACGCGCGAGCTACCCAAGTTAAGCAAGGCTTGGAAATGTCCCAGTGCAAACGTTGCATTAGAACCAATTTGCGTCTTTGAATTGACGTAGGGATTGCCCGAATTTAAAGGTGTACCGTTGCTATTAAGAATCAAGGAGGCTCCCAGGTATGTAGGGCCGCCAATATGGGCATACTCACCTAAATCCCGAACTGTGACTATGTAACGGTTTTTGGGGTCGTATTTAATAGATTTCCCAGAACTACCTCCATTCTGAACAGCCAACCATTCCTGAAAATTGAGTAAAAAATCATTACCAGGAAGAGCAGTACGAATCAATGGCGAAACAGACTGAGTTCCCCAAGGAATGATTTGCAACAAAAATTGTGAGATATAGGGCCCATCTAGCACCCCAGGCGGAGTAACATATCTTGTACTTGAACCGGAACCGACGTAGTTGACACTACCACGAAATAAAGTTTGAGGGGTGACGCGGCCATTTTGTTTTGGCCCTCGAAACGCCGAAAGCCTGTTGAGGTCTTCGACAGCTGCCAAGACTTTTGGGTTATCAGTATTGTTTTGAAACTTGGAAAAAGGTACATCTCGGAGTAAAGCTTGCCAGTAGAGTTCAACTGCTTCAGCAGCGCGCTCTGCACTAGCTAGAGCTGGTGGTGGCGGCACAGCTATTTGCGCTGCATTGATTCCTTCTAGGCTAATTGCTAAAGGCCCTTGAGGATTGACCAGCTTTCTAGCGCCACCCAAGATGATATTTTCATAATCATTCGGGTTTTGTGTTGTCAGTGCTTTGGTCAAAGAGTCGTAAGCTTCCAGCTTAACTTCGCCTAGTTGGTTATGCGGTAGTCCCCTACTATCAGAGCCGATTTTATTGGGATAACGCTCCTCATCGCCGTTGGTCGGATGGGGCGGAATCGGAATATTTCGTTCCAGCGTCGCTGCTTCAAGACGTACTCTATAGGCTTTATTAACAAACCTGCTGTAGTCGAAGGGTCGATTATTATACCGCCTGTTGATAGCTTGGGCTTGTACAACATCTCCAACATTTCCTCCGTTTTTTGAGGAGAAAGGTGAACCTAAAACTCCTGCAACAACGCTAGCAGCACTAAACAAACCAGCGCGACCAAGAAATGAGCGTCGGCTGGCGTGACTACCAAAGAAACGTTTGCTAGCTACACGGGGTTGTTTCAGTTTATCTATTTCGCTATTAGCCTGAGTAGTTTGCTCAGAACTTTGATGAGAATTTGGATCTACTTGCATGAGATGTTCTCCACTAGAAAAAATAATCCAAAAATTTAGTCATAAGTGAATAAGCTGTCCCACACTTAAATTGCATATCCTGGGTGGGCAAGATGCCCACCCCACAAAAGTTATATTTAATTCGATTATGCAAGTTAAATGTTTTTTAGCTTACATGAGCATCTGAAAACTAGAACAACTAGCCACACAGAAAATGCCCACTCCTAGAGAAACAGGGAAATCGAACCAGATTTGGGATGATATCTGGGATTACTTTACTGGTACTGGAAGGTAACTTGCATAAGAGTGATATCAGGTTCGGTTAAACACTTAATAATATCTGTAGGTTACGGTTAAAGAACCTAGAATCTAATGCGAATAGCATCTCCTAGAGAAAGGGCTTCTCGCAGTCAAACCCAACATTTGATCCTTGTTTAGGTTGGATTTTACTGCCGTTAAACCCAACCTAAATTGATAGATTTTATTACAAGTAATCATCCAAACTTGATATGATTCTCCTGACAGTAATATCGGCATTCAGTGCTGGTATGATGCCTCGATCGCATGGCTGTTATACTTTTGTACTTGTAATCAGTGCGATCGCATGTTGCCGACGGGATTAAAGCACAGCTAAAACCACCGATTGCTTCCACTCAATCTAAATAATACTGTAAATCCATCCATTTACCGTAGTTTTTGAATGTTAACTCAGACTTTCTCACAATCGGTGATAAAAATCAAGAGGTTTTTTACAATAAACAGATTTGCAGCATGAACTCAAATTTGCATTAAACGGCTGAAGATTTTCTCTTCCGTACACTGAAATGAGCGATAAACGCCACAGCCAACAAAAAGCATCCCAGAGTACAAACGCCTGATTATGTCTAGCTAGCTAATTATTTGGTTACACAAATAATTAGGTATGCATATTTTCATAAAGACTGTATAATTATCTATAGTACGTTAAAACGACCGATAAACTGTAGTATAGCGTTTAGCTCACGTAGATACCTACCAGTCAATTATTTAACTGCACTAATCAGAAAACAGAATGGTTTCTTTCATCCATAGTGGGCGATCGCTCATGAACAGCTTCTGTTTTATTGGTTTAGTTTGAGTTGTGCAATCTCAAATAGTCTGCATATCACGATTATTACAAGGAAAAGATTTTATGAGCAACATCCAACTGTACTTCGCCAAAGCCTCTACCTTTTCTCAACGTACTCATGTAGTCTTACTGGAAAAAGGTATTGACTTCACCCCGATAGAAATTGACTTACAAAATAAACCAGATGGGTACACGCAGATTTCGCGCTATGGTAAAGTTCCGGCTATCAAACATGGGGATGTTGAAATTTACGAGTCCGCCATTATCAATGAATATCTAGATGAAGTTTTTCCAGAGCCACCTTTGTTACCCCGCGATCCCGCAGCTAAAGCGATCGCTCGGATTTGGATAGACTACGCCAATACTCGCCTTGTCCCGGCTTTTAACAAATTTTTACGTGGTAAAGATAGCACCGAACAAGAACAAGGACGAAAAGAGTTCACAGAAGCACTTTTATATATTGAACAAGAAGGATTAGGCAAAGGTGATTACTTGTTAGGAGATCGGTTTAGCCTTGTTGATATCAGCTTCTATCCCTGGTTTGAACGTTTACCACTCTTAGAACACTTCCGCAAATTCACACTACCAGCAGAAACACCTCGTTTGCAGACATGGTGGAACAGGTTAAGCGATCGCTCCTCAATTCAAGCAGTAGCAAACCCTGTAGACTTCTATTTGCAAAGATTCGCCAAAGTTCTCGGTGAACCTGTTGCTGTTGGTGCATCTCAAAAATAGGACACAAATGTATGGTGGATAGGAGTGAATCATTAACTGTTAAGTATTGACCAAAAATTAACCAAAATCCAAAATGGGATGACCTATGAGCTTAAATAACCAAGTTCTAGATAGACCGATTTCCCAAGAACTGCCATCCGTAGAGGCTAACCTCACTTACCTGGTTCCAATGGCAGAAAAACCTGTTAACTATACTTACGAACCGCCAACCGGGATTCCTCGCACAAATGCAACTTATCAAACGCACAAACTGCCAATTTACAACGCTCGTTCCATCTCAGAGAACATCTCGTTAGATCGAGAAGGATTCGCCTTTACTGGACATAATACTAATGTCCGCAACTTTTACGATGAAGACGAAGTACGCCGCGTTTACTATCCAGAAGCCGAGCAATTGTTAAAAGAGGTGACAGGTGGAACTAAGGCAGTGATATTCGATTACACCTTGCGTAACGCCGGTCAGTCAAAGCCAGGTGAGAATGATATTAAAGAACCGGCCAAGCGCGTACACAACGACTTCACCGCCAAATCAGGCTATACTCGCGCCCGTTTAGAACTAGCAGCGCGAGGCATAGATGATGATATTGATACGTTACTAAAACAACGATTTGCCATCATCAATGTTTGGCGAGCGATCGCACAACCAATCCAAGAGTCACCCTTAGCACTGTGTGACGCGCAAAGTATTGCACCCACAGACCTTGTAGCTGGCGATCTTGTCTATCGCGATCGGGTTGGTGAGACATACGGTGTCACGTACAACTCCCAACATAAATGGTTCTACTTTCCGCAAATGCACAGAAACGAAGCAGTATTTATCAAATGCTTCGACTCCGCAGAAGACGGATACGCCCGTTTTGCCGCCCATACAGCCTTTGAAGACCCCACCAGCCCAGCCAACGCTCCCCCACGAGAAAGTATCGAACTCCGAACATTGGTTTTTTACCCCGCATAGATCGCAAAAACTTGTCTCATACTCCTACTCTTTGCGCCTCTGCGTAAAACAATTTACAGCAGTTTTCATATATTTGAAACCACACTGTTCGTAGGGGCGCAAGGCCTTTCGCCCCTACTAGCGATCGCCCACATAAACTCAAAATGAGCCAAATTGTAGAAGAAGTTCTAGCAGCTAATCTTAGTTACACTGATAAGTTTGGTGATAAAGGTAATCTCACCATACCCCCATCTCGTCGTTTTGCAATTCTCACGTGCATGGATGCTCGACTTGATCCAGCTAAATTTGCTGGATTAGCTGAAGGAGATGCCCATGTAATTCGTAATGCAGGTGGACGTGCTAGCGATGATGCGATTCGCTCTTTAGTGATTTCTTATAAATTACTTGGTACGCGTGAATGGTTTGTAATTCATCACACTAATTGCGGCATGGAAACCTTCACCAATGAAATCATCAGCAATTTACTTTCTAGTAGCCTCAAAACAGCCAAGCTAGATGAAATAGGTTGGTCAGATATTGGATCTGGGTCGGGATCGGGCGAAGGCAAGTTTATCAATTGGTTAACTATTGATGACCAAGCCAAAAGCGTCTATACAGATGTCCAACGGATTCGTTTGCATCCCTTAGTTCCGAATGAAATTCCTATATATGGCTATATCTACGATGTCAAAACAGGGCAATTGATTGAAGTTCCTGAAGCTACTAAGCTTGGTCAAGTTGCATAGTTTTATCGTGTAACGTAAAAGTAGTATTTAATGAAGTAGCTATTTGTGTAAAAACCTCCTTTGCTGGTGAAGCGTATTCGTTTATCGCAATCGGATTTCCCGTATCACTACCGCTACAAATGCGGGGATCGATGGGAATTTGTCCCAACAGAGGCGCTTGTAATTCTGCGGCTAATTCTTCGCCGCCACCACTACCAAAAATCGGTGTGTGCAAACCACAATCACCACAAATTAAATAACTCATATTTTCAATGATGCCAAGGACAGGGACACCCACTTGGCGAAACATATATATATTACGTCGTACATCTGCAACAGCCACCTGTTGAGGAGTTGTCACTAAAATGACTCCACAAATTGGGCTTTCTTGGATAATTGTAATTTGAGCATCACCTGTACCGGGAGGTAAATCTATCAATAAATAATCTAATTCTCCCCATTCCACATCTTGTAAAAATTGTGTGATAATTTTATGCAATACAGGCCCCCGCCATGCCAAAGGACGATTTGCTTCTGCAAGTAAACCCACTGACATTATTTTTATTCCTTGAGCTTCTAAAGGTAAAAACTTATCACCTGTGGGAGTATTAATCACTTGAATATCAGCTTGTCCTAAACCCAACATTTGGGGAACATTGGGGCCATAAACATCAGCATCTAATAATCCTACTTTTGCACCTTGTAAACTTAAAGCTGCGGCGATATTAACGGCTGTTGTAGATTTGCCCACACCACCTTTACCACTAGAAACTGCAAGGGTTGTTTTAACACCGGGAATTGTACAAATTTGAATATAAGTTTTTTTACACCAAGATAAAGATGATAATAAGAATTGAATTTCTGACTGTAACTGGTGCTGATGATAACCAATATATAAACGTAAGTAAATATAGTCATCAACTATGCGTAAATTTCGTACCATTCCCAAACTAACGATGTCATTTTTTAATGTAGGTTCGATAATTTGTTTGAGTAATTGGACGACTTCTTGCTGATGCACTGTAGTCATATATTTTGAATGTTAGAAGGGATATTTCTGTACCTCATGTTGGTGTAAGCTATCGTAGAGAAATTTATATTGCGAAATTAGCAAAGCTTAAATCGTGTTGGCATTTTCCCTAGTTTTTTAGTACTGCTCCCTTGAGACTTTTTTATCTGTTTGAATCTTTTGAATTGCACGTTGCGCTTGGATGGACACCTCTTTGTCAGGGTCATCTAAGGCTTGTTGCAGGGGGTTAATAACGTCGGAATGAGCTAAATTTCCAAGTGCGATCGCAGCTTCTTTTCTTACATCTGCGTATTCATCTGTTAATGCTTGAATTAATCTCGGTATAACTTGAATATCTGGAATTTTTTGCAAGGCTTGTGCTGCTGATTTCCGCACTTGCCAATGTTCATCATTTAAAGCTATTTCTAATGCTGAAATTGCTTGCTCATTTGCATGAATAGCCAGAGATTTAGCTGCATTCCGGCGAACTTGCCAGTCACTATCATTTGTAAGTGCTTGACAAAGTATTGCGATTGCTTCTGCATCTTGTAAATGTTCTAAAGTTAAAGCAGTAGCACGACGTACACTTGCTTCCTCATCAAAGATTAAATTTAAAGCTTGCGGGCATTTTTCTAGTTGATTGATATATCGCAGTGTCGTAACAGCTGCTTCTCTTAACTCAGGATTTTTTGATTCCAAAAATGGTAAAATGTCGGGTAAAGATTGAATATCATGTATCTTCCGCAAAAGCACCAAAATATTTAATTGAATATTTACATCATTATTTTGGAGCTTCTCTAGTAAAAGTAACAATTCATTTTGTGTAACTAACTCGTTTAATGCTGATGCAGCTTCAGAGCGAATATCTGAATCGGCTGAAGTTAAGCATTCAATTAAAGCAGGAATCGCCACAGGATTAGCAATCTCCCAAAGGGCAGATATTGCTATTTTTTGAACAGTAATATGTTCGTCTTTCAAAGCGATAATTAAAGCATCGATTGTTTCGTCATCACCTATATGTTGCAAGGTTTTGACAGCTACTATCCGCTCGTTTACGTCAGGCGATCGCAGCATTTCTAGCCAATAGTTGAGGTCATCATTCATTAATTTTACTATAGATAGTTAACGTAACAAAAAGGGAATTTGCACAGTAATTGCATTAGTTGGACATTCTTTTTCACAAGGTAGACAAAACCAACACTCATCATATTTCATATACGCTTTACCTGTTTCTGGATTTTTTGCCAATACATCTAAGGGACAAACTTCAATACAGGCTGTGCATTTTTCTAAACATTTTGATTCATCAACGATTACAGGAACATCTATTCTCTGATGGATTAAAGCCATAAAACTAACTCTATAATTTTGTACTGAGACTGCTAAACGGTAAAATAAAATAGGTTTAGCATTGATTTTATCCAATAAATTGAGAGATTATTATAGTGTGAATATTTTCTATTTTATCGGTATCATGTGTTGGGTTTCACTACGTTCCATCCAACCTATAGGAGAGAGCGATCGCACTAAAACAATTTTTTATAAAAAGTTAATGATTGCTTGATATTGGTATAACCAATTTTCTCATAAAACAAGTGAGCTTCTTTGCGTTTAGTATTAGAACGTAACAGAACACTATCACATCCAACCAGAGAAGCCCACTGTTCAATTTGCTGCATCAAAAAACGTCCAATTCCACTATGACGATAATCTTTATCTACAACTAATCCCAAAATAATCGCTGGAGTCGGAATAACTATTGATTCACAAATATGAGCGTGTGCCCAACCAATTACATATTTATCTTCTACAGTGGCAACATATACAATATGAGCATCATTATTTTTAATTTTAGTAAGGCGTTGCTCTATTTGTTGATTAGTCACAGAATATTCAAGTTGTTCGCAAAGAATAGCAATTCTCACTACATCTTTAATCCCAGCTTGTCTAATTTTAATTTTCTTACCTACACTAACTTTGTTTATCATAATTTAATTTGAAATTACAATTATTTAGTTATCCAGCGTTGCACGGATAAAACGATAGCCTATATCAATATCTGTCAAATTGTGAATATCACCATATTTTTTGCTCCATTCTCCACTACTTAAATCTGCTGCAAGTAACTTTACTCCTTGCTCTGCTAAATCTTGATTAGCTAAAGCAAAAGACGATATCCCTGCACGTACTTCTGGTTTAAGATATAACTCTGGTCGTCTCCAGCCTGCTGCTGCAAATAAATCAGATAAATCGTATGGTAACAAAAGGGGTATGGCTTCAACACGCCTTTTAGTATTACTCTGAATTAAATTAACCTGTTCGTTAAGTGGTAAAAATCGTAATGCATCTTCCCATAAAAACGGAAAGCCATATCTTTTGAGCTAATCTAATATCAAAAGTTAACAAACTTATTGCACCATCTCTAATTATTCTGTGCATTTCCTGAAAAGCTTTTTCGAGATGAGAAAAGTGATGAGTTACCAAGATACTTACAACAGCATCCACAGAGTTATCTAGTAGAGGTAAATTTTCTGCATAGCCAGTAAACCACTTAATTTGCTGATGTTCTACTGCTTGTTTTTGCATAACTACAGAAGGTTCAACAGCATTAACAATAAATCCTTGATTAGCTAGCGCTAGACTGTAACCACCACTACCAGCACCGATATCAGCAATAATGCTACCTTCGGATAAATTGAGTAAATCAATTAATTTATTGACAATACGGATATCAGGAACGCGAGTTTTTGAGTATTGTTGACCAATTGAATTATATATAGACATATTATAAAAATCTTCAAACTAGTTTACAATAAACCATTTAAAATCTAACTTTAGATAAATAAATAAAAAAAATTAGTTAAACAATTCCAGCAAATTTAATAGTTCACTTATCATAAACTTTGGTTTTGCTTCTTGTGGTAAATTTTGATTTTTTTTGTTGTAATAGCAAAAATCCATTTTGACTTGTGTTGCTCCCGCATAGTCGTGCTTTAGAGAATCTCCAACGTAAAGAACTTTTGCTGATGTTAAATTTAATCTCGACAAAGCATAATGAAATATTTCAGGAGATGGTTTAGCAAAACCAATTGCTTCAGAAATTACAACTGCTTCAAAAAAATGCTCTATTCCAGCAGCTTGCATTCTTGGTAGTTGCGCTGATACAAACTCATTCGTAATGACAGCCAAACGATAATTACCTGCGAGAACAGTTAATACTTCATTTACATCCGGTTCCATTACGCCCAAATGATTAAAAATTTGCCAAAAACTCTGGCTAAGATTGCTGATTTGATCTGTTTGTATATCTAATTGAGCAAGTGTACTTCGATAAGACATTTTGATTAATTCATTAGGAGAAAAAGTTTCTCGCTGTCTCCAATTTTGGAAATTATAAGTTTCAAATGCTTGTAGAAAAATTTTTTCACTTATTCCATTTAAATCTAAAGATATTCTACAATCTTCAAGCGCTCCTAAAATAGCTTGGCGTTCACATAGCTCAAAATTCAACAGTGTATTATCGAGATCGAAAATTATTGCCTCATAGAGCATTTTATAATGGTCATTTTACTTAACAGCAACACTATATACATCCTTGACTGCATCAATTTCCACAATGTAAGGATCTATAGGACGTTTAAACAATATCATTTCCCCTAACTCATCTTTCTTTAAGTTCACATGACAAAACCATTCATCATCATTTTTATCTGGATAATCTAAACGGTAATGATAAAGACCCCAACGAGTCTCTTGACGATATAATGATGCTCTGGCTGCCATTTCTGCACAATCGCGAATAAAGTGAACTTCTAGACTACGCATCAATTCATGAGGGTCACGAGCGCCCATTAAATCTAATGTTTCTTGATATTGCACAAAATGTTTTAAACCAATCTCGATTTTATTACCTGATTTTGGTGGTTGCAGATAATCATTAACTAAGCGTCTTAATTTATATTCTACTTGAGTATGAGGTACACCATTCGGACGAGTTAAAGGTGCATAAATTCTAGCTTTTTCAGCTTCTAAAAAATCTGTGTCTGGTTCGATAAAATTTAAATCTTCAATATATTCAATGGCATGAGTTCCGGCTATGCGACCAAAAACAAATGCCCCAATCATGTAATTATGGGGAACGCTGGCCATGTCTCCAGCTGCATATAAACCTGGGATGGTTGTTTGAGCATTTTCATTCACCCAGACACCAGAAGCACTATGACCGCTACATAAGCCTATTTCAGAAATGTGCATTTCTACGCCGTGAGTGCGATAATCTTCATTTCTACCTTGATGAAAACGTTCTCTACTCGGTCGTTCATTCGCCCACAGTATAGATTCAATTTCCGCGATTGTATCTTCATCGAGATGGGTCATTTTCAATTGGACTGGCCCTTTTCCAGAATTTAATTCTTTCCAGATTTCCAACATCATTTGACCACTCCAATAGTCACAGCTAATGAAGCGATTTCCTTCGGCGTTAGCTGTATGTGCGCCAAAAGGCCCGGCGACATAAGCACAGGCGGGGCCGTTGTAATCTTTGATTAAAGGATTAACTTGAAAGCATTCAATATTACTAAGTTCTGCACCTGCATGATAAGCCATTGAATAGCCATCTCCGGCATTGGTAGGATTTTCATAAGTGCCGTAGAGATAGCCGGAAGCAGGTAATCCTAATCTGCCACAAGCACCTGTACACAGGATGACTGCTTTAGCTTGAATGACAATATAATCACCGTTTCTGACATCAAATCCCACCGCACCAATAGCACGTCCTGCTTTGACTAAGACGCGGGTTGCCATGACACGATTTGTGACTTTGACTTTGTGGCGTTTAACTTGTCGGGTGAGAATTGTTTTGAGGTCTTTTCCTTCTGGCATAGGTAAGACATATTTACCTACACGATGCACTTGTTTTAAGTCATAGTTGCCTTGGGCATCTTTTTGAAATTTCACACCCCAACTTTCTAATTCTTGGATGACTTCGTAACCTAATTTGCCTGTTTGATAAACTGCTTTTTGGTTGACAATGCCATCGTTAGCAAGGGTGATTTCGCGCACGTATTGTTCTGGTGTGGAATGTCCGGGAATGACTGCGGTATTCACTCCATCCATACCCATTGCGATCGCACCACTCCGTCGAATGTTAGCCTTTTCTAAGATCAGCACCTCTGCATCGGGATTTGCTTGTTTAGCTTTAATTCCAGCCATTGTCCCGGCTGTACCGCCACCAATGACAAGTACATCCGTTTTTATCTGTTGGGTGTTGATGTCCATAAGCTTTTGCGAGTAGGGAGGAACTTCTAAGATTTATTACCGTTCCAAACAATATCTTTGACTTGGATTTGCTTGGGAACTAGCTTGATTTTGTGAAAAGTATCGGCAATGTTTTGTTGCTGAGTGATTACTTCATCTGTTAGCGGTAAAACACCATACTTTCGTCGTTTTTCGGCAATTTCTAATGCTGCTGCGGGAATACCTAACTCTGGTTCTAAAAACTTGGCAACTTCTTCTGGATTATTTGTTGCCCATTTATTTACAATGCTTACTTCATCTAACAGGGTTTTCAACAAATCTGGATGAGATTTAACAAACTCTTGACGCGCAAGATAGTAACCCCGATTCGGTGCTAAATTTGTTGCATCTGTTAATTTTCTAACCTTTGTGTCGTGTTCAACTGCTGCTAGGTAAGGGTCCCAAATTGCCCAAGCATCAACGTTACCACCAGTCAATGCTGCACGGGCATCTGCTGGTGTTAGATGTGCTGGTTGAATGTCACTATACTTTAATCCGGCAGCTTCTACAGCTTTGACAACAAGATAGTTAGTGTTCGAGCCTTTAGCAAAGGCTACTTTTTTCCCTTTAAGGTCAGCAACCGTTTTAATTGGTGAATCTTTCGGTACAATAATTGCTTCGGCTTTGGGACTCCAAGGATCGTAAGCAACATAAAGCAAAGGAGTACCTCCGGCTTGGGCAAATATTGGTGGTGATTCACCTGTATAGCCAAAGTCAATACTACCTGCGTTCATTGCTTCTAGCATGGGTGGGCCGGCGGGAAATTCTGCCCATGTCACCGAAGCACCAGCAGTCTTTAAAGTTTGCGCTAAATTGCCTCGGTTTTTAAGAGCGCTGAGGATAGTCGCCGCTTTTTGATAGCCGATACGAACTACCACACCTTGATTTGCTGTCTGTGTTGCTACAGAGTTACCTGTATTGGTGGCAGAACACGCAGATATCACAAGAGTCAAAGTTAACCCACAGGTAAAGAATAAGGCAAATATGCCAATTCGGGATATTTCATAATTTTGAAGAAAGCTGCTGACAATCCTCATCAGTCGATGTGGTAAATACTTACTGAACATACGTACATTAAACTACAAGCAATATAAATACTACGATAATTAGAGCAATTTACCGTATTTTGCTCATAGAATATTCACACAGATAAGCTGCAAATGCAAGATCCGAAAAAGTATGTCTACGGGTAAAACAATTAGTCAGAAATGGGAAAGGTAGCCACCATCAACAGCTAAAACCTGTCCAGTGATGTAAGATGCGGCTGGAGAAGCGAAGAACACAACAGCACCTGTAATTTCTTGTGGAGATCCCCAACGCGCGAGAGAAGTTCGATGTTCCAACCATTCCGTGACTGCTGGATCGGCAACTACATCAGCATTACTCTCTGTGGCAAAAAAGCCTGGAGCGACTGCATTGACTGTAATTCCAAAAGCCCCAAGTTCTGCCGCAAGTGTACGAGTTAGGGCTTCGAGTCCTCCTTTAGCTGTCGTATAAACTGCGTCACCTGCACCTGCAAGTTGTCCTGCAATTGACGTAATATTAATGATTCGACCTTCACCTCTGTGCATCATCAGTTTTGCCGCTTCTCGTGACAAATTGAATGGTGCAATTAAATCAGCATTGATTAACCGACGCACTGCATCCATTTCAAACTCGAACAATCCACGGCGATCGCGCATTCCCACATTATTAACTAGAATATCTAAACAGCCGTGCTTTTCTCGGATCTCAATAAACGCACTTTGAACCGCAACTTCGTCTGTCACATCAAACGGTAACGTAAAACCTAATCCGCCAATTGATTCAATGACTGCAACTGCTTGATTAAGCCGTTCCAAATTTCGCCCATTGACGATGACACGCGCACCAGCTTTGGCAAGTGATTTGGCAATTTCCAATCCCAAACCTTGTCCCGCTCCAGTTACTAAGGCAACTTTTCTAGCTAATGAAAACTCTGATAACGTCACAAAAATTACTTTTCAGGGTGCTATTGAGCCAATATCTGACCAAAAACTTGCTGCAAAGGCTTGATTCTTAGTTGTATCTCTCTTCTAAGAATCAAGCCTACTGAAATTAACTTTGATAAGGGCGCGGTAGTTGGCGTAGTTTATGAGCAGTATCTAATTCACTATTGTTTTTTCTGCCATATCCCCAACCCAAGATGCGACGATATTCACCCATGATGCCACTTTCAATCAAATCATCCTCATTGACTGCAACATTGGTGTGAGATTGGGGCGCAACATAAAGTGCATCCGCAGGACAATATGCCTCACACATGAAACAAGTTTGACAGTCTTCTTGTCGGGCGATCGCAGGTGGTTGGTTCGGTACTGAGTCAAAAACATTAGTAGGACATACTTGGACGCACAGATTGCAATTGATACAGAGTTTATGGCTGACAAGCTCGATCATGATTCTGCTCCTACTACAACTTTGATACAGAGGGTGTGGTTTGAGAGGTTTGTACTGGTGGTGTAGCGATAGCATCCTTAATCCAATCGCGCCTCACCCAAAGTTTATCTAAACCGCCAGTTGCTTGGTAATAACCCTGATTTGGATCGGTTTCGGGATAGTCCATACGAATATGTTCGCTGCGTGTTTCCGTGCGATGTAAAGCACTAAAGTATGCCCATCGCGCTACAGCCGTCAGAGCAGCCGCCCGACGAGAAAATTCCACATCGCGCACTGTATCTTGTTTTGGGTTCCCTTGTACTTGCTGCCACAGGGTTTCTAATTTGGCGAGGGAATCCAGAAGTCCCTGCTCAGAACGCAAGTAGTTCTTCTCCAACGGGAACATCTGGTCTTGTACGCCACGCACGATCGCCTCACTATCAAATGTTTCAGAAGATGGTGAAGGCGATGGACTACGCCTTGCCATCGGCGATCGCAATCCCACTTGACCAGTAGGACGCGCAACCCGTTCATTTGCTTGAGCGCCCAAACTTTTCGCAAAGGTAGCTGCCCCAACTCCAGCCCATTGCCCTGTGGAGATTGCCCAAGCGGCATTGGGGCCACCACCTCCAGAAGCTAACCCGGCTAGAAACTCCCGCGATGCTGCATCACCGGCGGCGTAGAGGCCAGGAACCTTTGTACCACAACTATCATCGGTCAAACGGATTCCACCTGTACCACGGACTGTACCTTCTAAAATTAGTGTTACAGGCACTCGTTCTGTATAGGGATCAATGTCAGCTTTTTTATACGGTAGAAAAGCGATGAAATGAGACTTTTCAATTACTGCTTTGACTTCAGGTGTGGCTTTATCTAAACGAGCATAAACGGAGCCTTTCAAGAGGGCATTGGGAAGGAACGATGGATCGCGACGACCATCAACATAGCCACCAAGATCGTTACCTGCTTCATCGCTGTAACTAGCCCAGCCAAAGGGAACACCCCGCGTCACTGTGGCATTAAAAGCAGTCGAAATTGCATAGTGATTGGAAGCTTCCATACTAGAGAGTTCGCCACCAGCTTCTACTGCCATCAGCAGCCCATCACCGGTATTAGTATTGCACCCTAATGCTTTACTCAAGAATGCACAACCGCCATTTGCTAAGACTACTGCACCAGCACGAACCGTATAGCTACGATGATGTTGCCTCTGCACACCTCTTGCCCCAGCTACTGAGCCATCGTCAGCCAATAAAAGTTCTAGAGCCGGACTTTGGTCGAAAATTTGTACGCCAACACGCAAAAGGTTTTTGCGAAGTACCCGCATATATTCAGGCCCATAATAGCTCTGACGCACAGATTCACCATCTTCTTTGGGGAAACGATAGCCCCAACTTTCCACTAAAGGCAAACTCAGCCAAGTTTTTTCGATAACACGCTCGATCCAACGTGAGTTAGCGAGGTTTTTTCCTATGCGATAACGCTCCGATAAAACTTTGTCCCAATTCTCTGGAGAAGGAGCCATGATGCCGTTACCACTAGCAGCAGCTGCACCGCTCGTACCCAAAAAACCTTTATCAACAATGATGACTTTGACTCCTTGGGATGCGGCTGCCCATGCTGCCCATGCTGCGGCAGGACCACCACCAATTACCAGCACATCAGCAGATAGGTGTAGTTCATTTTCGGTTAGCAATTCCTTTCCTCCTTATTTGGCAGTCAACATATTTCTTTGCCACTGTGAGCGGCTTCTACAGGCAAAAATCCACCCACCTGCATTTTTCACAACCTTTAAGCACCACTTTTTGCTAGTAATTTGTCATCGGTGCAGTCTTCGACAATGAGCTTCTATACTGGCGTGTTTTGCTCATCGGCTTTTTTGTCTATAAACTTGCGTTAGCGATCGCTATACCGGAGGTATCGCTGATTTGTCTGACTAAACTATGTAGTAGATAGAGTTTGCACAATATATACAAAGAGTGTGTACGGCAAATTATATTTAGCATGATACTCTAATTATTAGTTTTTCAAACATTAAGTGTTGCAAGTTAATTTCCGATCCGATTAGAACTGGTGTACTTGAAACCGAATGACAGAGTGAAAATAAATTCTTTCCTCCTGCCCCCTGCCTCTTTTCAGTCAACAACTAAGCAACTTTTTGCAAGTGCTGCACGCGAGGCATAACTTCTTGGGCAAAACGTGTCATCTCCCGCATAAAGGGATTAAATTGCAGCATGAAAGTGTCGATACCTGCATCAACGAAAGCTGCAACGCGAGTTGCCACTGTATCATAGCTGCCAACCAATCCTGCGGCTGTGCCACCATTGCCGCCAACAGCCGGATTTTTGGCGAAGAGTTTGAACATGGCGGCTTCTGGGTCAACTCCTTTAGCAACACTTAACTTATATTGTTCTTCCAATTTTTGCAGTGCCATGAGTCGTTCTAGTTCTGCTTGCGCTTCTTCGTCTGTAGTTCGAGCAATCACAAAGGCTGACAAACCAAAACGGACTGGTTGGGCTAGGAAACGTGGTCGGTTCAAAACTTGTTTAATTACTTGGCGGACATCTTCAATCGGCTGACCGTTGATGAAGTAAACATCAGCTTGTTGGGCTGCTAAAATTTGTGCTGGGTCTGATGCTCCTCCCAAGTAAATACGAGGATAGGGTTGAGCAACAGAAAAAGGTCGAAAACTCAAATCTTGGATTTTGAAATATTCACCCTTGAAGTTCACCCTCTCACCACTCCATAAAGCTCTAACAACCTGCAACCATTCACTAGAATAGCGATAACGTTCATCATGGGGAGGGAAAGGGATATTAGTACGCTCCATTTCTGGGCGAAACCAAGCACTAATTAAATTGATGGCAAAACGTCCGCGACTGATAGCATCAATACCCAAGGCCATTTTGGCTAGAACGGCTGGATGAAATAATAAAGGTTTAATCGCGGCGATAATTTCTATGCTTTCCGTAGCCTCAGCCAACGCCGCACAAGCTGTCCAAGTTTCCAACTGTTCTAAATCTAGACTACGGGGATTAGCAAGGTGCTGTGCGACTAAGGTTGTCACATATCCTAAACGTTCTGCTTCTAATACTAGCGATCGCGTGCGTTCATAACTAGCATCAATCGGTTCATCTGGTGTATTGAGAGGGCCAAAGTTACCCCCAACAGGAACCCAAATACCATAGCGTGGTTCTGACATTCTTGCCTCCAAATTAAATGGGGACTAGGGAAATATACCTTGTTTTTTATCCTCACTAGATGCAAATCTCATAGTATACTACTACAAATCTACCGATTTACAGTATAACTTTTAAGGTGCAAAAATAAAGTTTTAGTGCCGACTACAAAGGTTCTAGAAAGCTATGTCTGAACCACACTATGTCTCTAGGCTTTGCCTTCTAGGAAAAATTTTCCCGGCCACATCTTCTGCAAATATGCTCTCACTGTTTATTAGGCGAATATTGGTCAGCGGAAGATTCACGTTAACGTCCTAACATTTTATTCCGCAGGTGTTTAATGCGATCTCGGATGGAAAAGCTAACGTTTAGGCTGCTGGCACTACAATCAACGTAAATGGCATCTTATCCATTATCACTTCTTAGCAGCAAGTTGAGCGCTTTGTCACCTAAACGTTGACCTAATAACCTTTCTGTGCGGGTAATTGCTGATTCGTGACCGTAAGATTTAGGTTAATGTCCTAGCATTTTATCCCGCAGATGCTTAATGCGATCGCCTCAACAAGTCATTAACGGCTCAAATCATCAATGGTAGGTAACCTCGAACTCAACACCAGCTATTTGCAATTGTCTTCTGCAAGGGAGTTGTTGTGTAGTGATCGCACTGGATTGATAGAAATTGTAAGTAGGAAAGGAAGTTGGGTTTCTTTGGGTCTACCAAGCTACGAGAGGGAGCATACTGTAATCCCTTAATTTTATAAGATTAAACCCAAGAGCAGGAACAATTCTATCAAGCAAGAATTCGAAGTAAAACAAAAAAAGCAACTGATGTAATAATTGAAGTAATAGTAGTTAACAAAAACATTCCCCAGCTCACTTTACCCATGAGCGCCCCAACGCCCAAAATCAAAACTAACGTTAACCCAACCACAATTAAAGCACCCAAAAATTGGGAGCCAGTTATTGCAGTAGCTATCATTGCGGGAATTGTGACAAATACAAGAAAAATTGCTATCAACGCAGTAATATAGATAACTCGACTAATTAATAAATTTTTAGTATCCGAATTTCGAATTGATATCTGTTCAATTTTAATTATTTGAGGATTTGATCTAATATCTTCAACAAGATCCACAACTATGCCCAATTTATTTAGCAGATAAAATAAATCTTGTTGTTCAGCGTTCGATAAGTTTGATAGCAATAGTCTTTGAGATAATATTTTACTCATTATCTCTTGAAATCTAAGCTTTTCCGAAGGCTTCAGCAATCCATTAGTATTATTATCATTAGTCATTATTTAATATCCGATATGTAATAACTAAAAGAAACTGCAAGGATTGAGCAAGCTATAGAACCAATAGTGTAAATTTTTAGATTTAACTCAGTTTCCAGATCGCGTTTCATTAATTTAACATAACTAGCTAGGCTAAACAAAACACTAGAAAGTAAAATAATAAATACAAGTAAGCTAATACTAATCCTTTCTAAGGCGTTGAGATGTTGTTTTTTAAGAACTGGTAATACAATAGCCGAAGCAGATAAAGTGGCAGAAAATATGTATAATTCACCATCTTGAATAACTTCATACCATTTCAGTATTTTAACCCTAGATGAAATGATAATAGCCAATTTCAGAAATATTGGCGCAAGGGCTAGCAGTACATTAATAAAAAGCCATGAAATAAGAGGTTCCATCTGATATCACAAACAAGTTGATCGATTATCGTCAATTTCATACACAAAGATTTTTTTCTCTTCATCTACAAAAACAGATATCCAACTAGGTATAGGAAATTGAAATGATACGATTTTGCTCCCGCTACGAAGTTGAGACTCTAGCTTTGGTCGCAGACGCTGAATAGATTCTGGTAAAAGATAAAACATGACTACATCAGCATTATGCAAATCAAAATTATACAAATCACCCTTAATTACTGTAGCTTTACCTTTTAATCCGAGAAGTAATATCAAGAACTTAGCAAGTATGTACCGAATCGAGTCAATCTCAACACCTATAGATTTGGAACCGTATAACAGAGATGCCAAAATAATAACACGACCATCGCCCGCGCCCAAATCGACAACTACTTCATCTGACTTTAATTCTAGCCATTTAAGTACTCCATTAATTTTTCTAATGTCAGAAGGAATATATGGGGCACCCCAAGCCGTAGGTAGAAATATCCAAAGAAAGATTGTTAGGGAAATAAGAATTACAACATATAGAATCATTTATCATTTAAGACGGCAGGTTGGCAGTCTAACTATTTATTCTACAGAAACTTTAAATATTTAATACAATCGCCTCCTAGATTTTTCGCAATAATTCCCGAATAGTAATTGCACAATCAGGAAAAGCTAAAGGTGAAATTGTTACATCCTCTGCAAGTATGCTCTCGCTATGATAGCCATCTAGACTGGGAAGACGATACATATACAATTTACGTCCATTGACATCTAAAATCCAGTACTCAATAATCCCTGACTTAGAGTATGCGTTCGCTTTAACTTCGCGATCGTATTTGAGACTGGAACCAGCTATTTCAATCAGTAAAAATACTTCGGCAGCATCGGGATGATGATCCTCATAATCTAATGGATTCAGTTTCACCACTGAAATATCTGGCTCTGGTTCCGAATAATCATCAAGTTGCACTGGTGACTGGATTCTTAATAAAACTTTGTCACCCAAACGTTGACGTAATAACCTTTCTGTGCGGGTAATTGCTGATTCGTGAGCAGTTCCTTTTGCTGACATTCTGATGATTTGTCCTGCGATTAATTCTAAGCGTTCTTCAGGATGAAAAATCCCCATTTCCGCCATTTTGTGATATTCTCGAACACTAATTAGGCGAATATTGGTCAGCATAAGATTCACGTTAACGTCCTAACATTTTATCTGGCAGATGTTTTCCGGTGATCGCGGAAGCTTGTCATTAACGGCTCAAATCACCGACGACAAGCAACCTCGAACTCAGCACCAGCGCCTTGTTGTGTTGTTGTTTGTCAGCCTACGACAAATTGTTTGCATCGCTAATGAGTTTGGCTATCTCTTGCTCAATGACCGCTTGAGTTACACCATGTTTCTCACTCCACGCACGAACAGTTTTTGTTATTTGTGCATCAAGTTCGGCAAACTGATCTACAACTTCTTGTAGCTCTTTCATCATCAGCTGGCGACTTTTTTCAGTCATAAAATGCCCAGCCCTATCCCAAAAATAACGATGGGCAAGCCAATTACGCTTATTAAGTGCATCTGCTAACTTTTGGTCAAAGTCAGCAGGAACAACAGCAGCCTTGCGGAGAGTAGTGATAAGTCCACCAAACGTCTTTTTAAACTCGCCTTGCAGCATCGCATCGTAATCCGTGCGAGTCATTTTCTGGATACCGGGGCCATGCACTGTGGTTAGCAAAATACCAATTTCCCGTTCAACACATTGAGCTTGATAAACAGCAAGACCAAAAAGTGCGTAAACGTCTCGAATTTGTTCGTTTTCGTTTGAGTGTTCCATTCGCTTCTTTATATTAGCTTCCTGCCAAGTCCGCGCACAACAACACAACTATGTTAGGCTGCTGGCACTACAATCTCTGAAGCAACTCGTCATACTCTGTATGTGCGCCAATCCAGAACCAGTAAATGCGATCGTCCTGCAACAAGCCAAGAACGCGGTAGTCTAAACTAACACGAGCCGAATAGATTGGTTGGCGCTGGCTAACTCGTTTGAACTGAAGACTATTGTGGTAAGGATCTGAACGCCAAAGAGCATAGGCTTTGGCAGCTTGTTCTTGAACTGATGCAGGAAGCTCATCAAGTTTCTTGCGAAATACCTTCGTAACACTTGACTTCATTGCTCAGAGGGAAAAACGTCAGCTAGAGGAGTGATGTCGCCAGCAGCAATTTCTTGCCGTACCATATCAGCTAGACGATCCCACTGAGCATCTTTAGTAGATTCAAACTGAGCTTTCCATCTTTGCTCATCCTCTATCTCGGCAAGAAGACGAGTAGCGATCGCATCTTGTTCAGCAACAGGTAGAGTTTTTAGTTGGGCGATCGCACGCTCAAGTAACTCAGTCATAGCTACCACACTCTTAAAACGTAAATGGCATCTTATCCATTATCGCTTCTTGGCAGCAAGTTAAGCGCTTTGTCACCTAAACGTTGACCTAATAACCTTTCTGTGCGGGTAATTGCTGATTCGTGAACGTAATATTTAGGTTAACGTCCTAGCATTTTATCTCGCAGATGTTTAATGCGATCGCGCAATTTTGCCGCCTCTTCAAATTCTAGTTTCTTCGCCGCTTCTTTCATTTGCGTTTCTAATAGAGTAATCAATTGGGGAATCTGTTCTAATGGCAGTTCATCTAGATGTTCATCTACAACTTTTAAATCAGTTGCATTTAACCGCCGAGATACATCTAAAAAAGCCAAAATCGCATTACTTGATTTTTTCACAATCGGTTGTGGTGTAATCCCATGCAATCGATTATGTGCTGTTTGAATCCCGCGCCGCCTGTCTGTTTCATCAATAGCTTTAATCATGCTACCTGTCAGATTATCGGCATATAAAATCGCTTGTCCCTGAATGTGACGCGCGGCTCTACCAATAGTTTGAATTAAGGAACGCTCGGTTCTCAAGAAACCTTCTTTATCTGCATCCATAATTGCCACTAATGAAACTTCCGGTAAATCCAAACCTTCCCGCAGCAAATTCACACCAACCAATACATCAAAATTTCCCTCGCGCAAATTCTGCAAAATCTCGATGCGCTCAATAGAAGTAATCTCGGAATGTAAATATCGTACCCTGATACTGTGGTCTTGCAAATATTCGGTTAAATCTTCCGCCATCCGCTTAGTTAATGTGGTAATTAACACTCGTTCATGACGGTCGGCTCTATCTTTAATTTCGCCTAACAAATCATCAATTTGTCCTTCTGTGGGACGCACAGAAATTTCTGGATCGATCACCCCAGTTGGTCGAATTACTTGTTCAACTACATGGTCTTCAGAAACTTCTAATTCCCAATTTCCAGGAGTTGCTGAAACAAAAATACACTGATTTACCTTTTCCCAAAATTCTTCGGCTTTTAAAGGACGGTTATCAGCAGCACTAGGAAGCCGAAATCCATGTTCAATTAAAACTTTTTTTCTCGCTTGGTCGCCATTATACATACCGCGAATTTGAGGCACGGTAACGTGAGATTCATCAATAACTAACAGCCAATCTTTGGGAAAATAATCAATTAAACATTCTGGTGGTTCTCCAGCTTGTCTTCCTGCTAAATGACGGGAATAGTTCTCAACGCCGTTACAGTAACCTACTTCGCGCAGCATTTCTAAGTCATAGCGTGTCCGTTGATCTATGCGTTGCGCTTCTAATAGTTTCCCTGCCTGTTCTAAGTCTAGTTTTTGCTGTTTTAACTCGGCTGCAATGTCATCACAAGCGATTTCTAACCGTTCTTCTGGGGTGACAAAGTGACGTGCAGGGTAAACATTCACTGCTTCCAAACTTTTGAGAATTTCACCTGTTACCGGATCGATATAGCGAATCGCGTCAATTTCATCACCAAAGAATTCGACGCGAATAATTCGGTCTTCATAAGCTGGGCCAATTTCTAAAACATCACCCCGGACGCGAAATTTTCCCCGACCCATTTCGATGTCGTTGCGGCTGTATTGAACATTTGCCAAATCTCGTAAAATTTGACGCTGATTTACTTCCATACCTATCTGAAGGGGGATGGCAGCTTTCAGATATTCTGCTGGCATTCCTAAACCGTAGATGCAACTGATGGAAGCAACGACAATGACATCACGACGTTCAAAAAGCGATCGCGTCGCTGAATGCCGCAACATATCTATTTCATCATTAATCGCCGCCGTTTTTTCAATATAAGTATCGGTGACAGGAATATACGCTTCTGGCTGATAATAATCGTAGTAGCTGACAAAATACTCGACTGCGTTATTGGGGAAGAAATCCCGCAACTCGTTACAAAGTTGTGCAGCCAGGGTTTTGTTATGCGCCAGCACTAAAGTCGGCTTGCCAATTTTCTCAATAACTGCTGCTACCGAAAATGTTTTGCCAGTTCCAGTGGCTCCTAGTAAAGTTTGGTAACGATTGCCTGATTGGATACTAGCAGAAAGTTTAGCGATCGCTTGTGGTTGATCGCCTGTGGGACTAAAGGGAGCTTGAAGACAAAATTCTGTCATACAGTTTTGCTGTAAATACCCTATTTCATGGTGACAATTCCGCTCTGTATCTATTGTAGCTGGCTTATTAGAGCAAATAAATAGTAATAATTATTTACAAAAGTTATTGTTTTAAATTTACTTATGTATTAGTTTTAAAAATTCTTATATCTATATGAGGTTTTTTAAGGTTAAACTCTAAGGTATATGGGAAAAAATTTCATCTTTCCTTAATTATTGTAAAATTCAGTTAACAAACTAGAGGTGTTCGTTTATGACTAATAGCAACACTGGCAAAGCAACCAGTTCTCGGCAGAAGTATGCCAAGTCTACACAGGAAGTTGTAAATCAACAAGACCAGAGCTTGAATGCAGATAAAGCCGAGGAAGTTAATGAACTGCCAGTAGGAGCTTCTGGAACACTCGCCATTTCTGGAATTCGTCCCATAGGTGCTAGCGACATAGAAGTTGCTGAACACCTTTCAATTTCTGGGGTGCGTCCTGTTAGCACTAGTAATTTGGAAGTAGTTGAAACCTATAATGCAATGGGTATTCGTCCAATTGGTGCTAATAGATTCCAAATTGTTGAAAGTATGAATCTCTCTGGGATTCGTCCAATTGCCTCAAGTTCATTGGTAATTGATGAAAGCTATTCGACATTCGGTAATCGTCCGATAGCATCAAATGAGATTGACAATCCTGAAAATCTGATGGGTTTTCTAGATTAAACAAAAAACATCCCCATAACTTTATTAACCCATTTTCTATAGGAAACTGGGTTTTTTTTATTTAAAAAGTAAAAATTATCATCTGTGACATTTGTTCTATGTCTTTTAGCATAGGTAACTAAACTATTCTCAGTTTATTTTATATTCAACTAACAGCCAGAACGCTTATTGAAACTAACTTTCTTAATTATAAATTACCAATTACCAATTCCGAATTATTGAATCTGCCTTGTGGTAGAAGGCTTTAGTAAAAATTTTAAGTTACTGTGTAAAAGTAATAACAAAGAGTTTCAAAGTTAGTTTATAGCTTTGAAATTAATTTTTAATTGAATCAGGAGGATCAAAATGAGCATAGAAGATCGTGCAAAGGCTGCTGCTAAAAATGTTGAAGGTAAAGCCCAAGAAGCATTAGGAAACGTCACTGGAGATCCAGAAGATAAAGCTAAAGGTAAAGCAAAGCAAGCCGAAAGCGAAGTACGTCACGGAATTGAAGACGTAAAAGATAATGTAAAGAAAAACATTGATTAGTAATTCATGATTTTTTTTGCAGAAACTCTAGGGATATAAATGGGATTGATTCCATTTTTGCAAGAAAAAATTACGAAATGCTAAACATTCAGTGCTACGCACCTTTATTCTATTCTTAGCAAGCGTTGAAAGATAAAGGACTAGCTTGATTGACAGAAATTTTATAGAGACGTAATTAATTACGTCTCTATATTTATGTTTAATTTATTCTTATAATTATTAGAAAGCAATAATGGCAATGTCTACGACGAGCGTAGCTAAGAGGATGTTTGAAAAGTATTTTTCATAACATCAAAGCCTCGGAAACCTAACCCCCCTAGCCCCCTTCCCTACAAGGGAATGGGGGTTTCAAAGCTTGAATTCCCGACTGATAGCGCAGCTCCTTCGAGTCCGCAAACGTCTTGATTCTGACTCCTGTTAGCGGATAGCTAAGGTTTAGCCCATTCTGGCTTCTGAATTCTTCTTCAATTTAAATCTCAAAAATTGTAGTAATATACCACAGGCATTAACTATCTTCAGCTACATCTGATTGTTAGCGCTTTTAAATTCACAATCGATGAGAATATACGGTGAACCTAACTCTTTATTTCCTCCGTCACGGACAGACACAATGCAGCCGCAATAATTCCTTTTGCGGTTCTATAAATTCAGAACTTACTCCAGAAGGCTTGGAGATGGCAAAAGCTTTTGCAGACAGATATAGTTCTATGGATTGGACAGCAATATTTTGTAGTCCAATGCAGCGAACTGTGGAGACAGCAAAACCTTTGTATGAGGCAATAGGGATAGAACCACAACTTAGAGATGGTTTGAAAGAAATCAACTATGGCTTGTGGGAAGGAAAAACGCCAGAAGTAATTAGCCGTGAATATCACGATGATTATATTCGCTGGTCAGCAGATCCGGCTTGGAATGCTCCAACTGGCGGAGAAATGGCTGTGACAATTGCTTCTCGCGCCTTGCAGGTAATTGAAGAAATTAAACAAAATTACACTAGTGGAAATGTTTTAGTGGTTTCACACAAGGCAACCATTAGAATTCTTCTGTGTAGTTTACTAGGGGTTGATGTGGGACGCTTCCGTTTTCGTTTGGGATGCCCTGTGGCTTCGGTCAGTATTGTAGAATTTAGTTCGCATGGGCCGTTATTAAAGGTTTTGGCAGACCATAGTCATTTGGATGAGCGGTTGCGAAATTTACCAGGAACGTGAGAGAAGTTAAAAGTTAGGAGTTAGGAGTTAGGAGTTAAGAGTTATTATTTTTTCCTTGCTCGTTATTTGTTATCTGGCTCAGTGTATTTGCACAAAACGTTGATTCCGATTTTGAAAATATATAACACGACAATTGTAGCGATCGCACCATCAATCGGAATCCCATGTACTGCTGCAACGGCAACCAGTGAGCCAATGATACTATTGAGCAGAGAAGAACTACCAGGGTTATTGGTGTATTCTTTGATTTTGCCCCGTAAACCATCATCACCACAGATTTCCGCGCGGATTTCGTCGAGGGTGAGTTGTAAGAGAGATTTTTTGCCCTGACTATAATCTGTTTTGCCGACTTTCTCTTGCCAGAGTGCATCAAAACTGGTTTCTAGATTGCCGTTGTGTTGTTGCAGGGTAGTAAGCGCTTGTTGCGCTGGGGTGTCGTCTTGCAGAAGTTGCTGAAACTCTTGGATTTCGACAGGGGTTAATTGGGCATTCATATATATTTGACTTAAATATTTATTGAGTATTTGTTAATTCCTGAATCAATTCTTCAGGTGTAATAATTCTAGGAGTAGCAACTGGAAAATCTCTAGGATTGCGAGTAATAATAGCATCTAAATGATTAACTACTGCACTACTGTATTGAATAGCGTCTTCAAAATCTCTAAAGTTAAGGTTGAGTGCCATGTTGATTGTGGTACTGTCTACGGTGGCGACTTGGCAGAAGGTAACTATTTCCCTCAAAAATTCAAGGGCTAAATTTCGATCTTTATCTTTACGGATGATGTAATAAATGTCACTAAAGGAAGATGCACAGATGTAGCCTTCTATCTGCCCCGCTTCAACAAATGATACAACTGTCTCGCTATTGCCAAAAAAAGGTTGTCGTTCAAGAGCAACATCCAAAATAACATTGCTGTCTAAGAGGACTTTCACAAATTATGTTTCTCCTTTAAAGCTTCCCATCTGGCTTGATCTGGGTCAAAATCAGAAGGCGTGGGTTGTGTTTTTTCAAACCAGCTTTGCAATGCTTTGATTTTTGTTTGTCTCTTCGGCTTTTCTGGCTGTGATTCAGTAAAATTTTCCAAGGATGGAACTGGCTGCAAAATAATCACTTCCACTTTTCCAGGAGCAATATTTAGAGGTTCGTCAATAATTAAATGCCCGGATTCATCAATTGTGGCGTTGAGTTTGTAGGCTTGCATACTTTGATCGCAGTTATAAGTGAATGTCTTGTCGTCACCAACATTACAACATTAAGGCTTAACCTTATAACCTTAAGGCTTAATGCTATAACCTTAAGGCTTAACCTTATAACCTTAAGGCTTAACGCTATAACCTTAAGGCTTAACGTTACAACATTAATCACCAGCATTATAAGATTAAGGCTTAAGGTTACGACATTAAGGCTTAAGGTTACAACTTTTTGACAAAAGCTTATGCGATCGCTCTTTAGAGGATGTCTGAGAAGTATTAAAGATTTCGCTTGATCCCCCCTAGCCCCCCTTAAAAAGGCTTGTCATTACCAACATCTTTTAAACTGACTGGGTGATAAAATCAGCAG
>NZ_JAVRCK010000066.1:0-50112 GCF_034530815.1 Nostoc sp. DedSLP03 | reverse complement strand
TGCTGATTTTATCACCCAGTCAGTTTAAAAGATGTTGGTAATGACAAGCTTTTTAAGGGGGACTTTGATTCCAGTTCCCCCCTTTTTAAGGGGGGTTAGGGGGGATCAATTAAGTGCAAAGATACAGCCAACTACTTATCAAACAACTTCTGAGACATTCTGCTAGCATTTCCAGTGATTTTCTTTGCTTTCACGGAACACGCAAACATACTTAATTCGTAAACCTAATATTCTGAGTTAAAGGCTCATCTAAATGAGCCTTTAACAGAGAAAAGAGATATTAGCCTAAATCGAAAAGCAAGATTTCGCCGCCGATGTTGGTGCTAATTTCTAACTGTTCTTCGCCGTTGATTTGTACACCATCACCGGCTCTGAGTTCTTCGCCATTTAGGTTAACTATGCCTTGCGCTATTTGTAACCAGGCATAACGGCCAGATTTGACTTGATAATTAACAACATCACCATCCTCTAAAACAGATGTGTATAAATCAACATCTTGGTGAATTGTCACAGCACCATCGCGCCCATCTCTAGCAGCAATTAAGCGGAGTTTACCGCGCTTTTCTTCGAGAGGAAAAGCTTTTTGTTCGTATCTTGGCGTTATTCCTTCTCGATCGGGAAGAATCCAGATTTGTAGTAAATGGAGTGGTTCAGTTGGTGAAGGATTAAATTCACTGTGGCTGATTCCAGTTCCAGCGCTCATAATTTGGGCATCACCGGGGCGAATTACCGAACCAGTACCCAAGCTGTCTTTATGCTCTACAGCACCTTCTAAGACATAAGTGAGGATTTCCATGTCACGATGACTGTGGGTAGGGAATCCTGCACCAGGGGCGATGCGATCGTCGTTAATTACGCGCAGAGAGCGAAATCCCATCCGGTTGGGATCGTAAAAACTACCGAAGGAAAATGTGTGATAACTATCGAGCCAGCCCATTTTCGCGTGACCGCGAGAATTGCGATCATGAATTAAGTGGGTAATTGTATTTTGAGACATATATTTACCTCGTTGTTAATGAGTATTTAGAGACGCGATTCATCGCGTCTGTACAAGAATTAGAAATCAGAATGGAATTAGGATACTTTTGGCTAACTTACTAAGTTATTGAATTTGAACTATTAATCTTGATGTATCGCTTGTCGAAGATATTATCAAATGTTTCGACCTAGTTTTGAACTATTTCAATAGTAAAGTATGTACATATAAATGAAAAGTACGCACTTAAAAGTGACGTACTTACCAAAAAGATACTATTAGATTTACGAAAGACTACTTTTCTCAAAAGTGCTTACTTTACAACACCAGCAGGAATCTTCTGAGTTTTAGTAGCAGCCGCTTTACCATTCTCTCCCTTAATTTCTGCTACTTGCAGATGAGCTTCTAAGAACCAGAGTCGTTTGTCAATGGCGCGAGAAATTTCGGTGTAAAGATCGGCGGTATCGAGGTCGCCTAATTCATCATTTTTATCGATCGCTTCCCGGAGATGTTTAGCATATAATGCATAACGATCTGACAAAGCTGTTACGTGGTCTTTACCATCCAAAATATCTAAGGGATATTCTGGCAAAATTGAATTACTAGCTGCGGCGCGGGCTGTTCCGAAAGCGTATCCGCCTAAAGCTGTGACACGTTCAGCCACCATATCGATGTATCCTTCCAATTCCGCAGCAAGTTCATCAAATAATAAGTGTAACTGGTAAAAGTCAGTACCTTTAACATTCCAGTGCGCTTGCTTTGCTTGGGTTTTTAGATCGGAAGTAGCTGCCAAAGTTTGGTTAAGAAGTACTACGATTTGCACTCGCGCTTCGGCGGGAATGTCAATGCGGGTAGGGTACAAACGTGATGTAATGCTGTTGTCGCTCATGATTCTACGTTGTTAATGCCTTTTAAATCCAACTTTACAGAATTGTTTGGTTTGGCGAAACTCTCTGACGATGGATTGAATTAATGCCTGAATATGTTACTGTTTATAACTATTAGTTAAATACGATGATTTTCTATGGTATTGAATGTACCACCGAAAAGGCGATCGCGAATTACATCATTTTGCAAAAAGTCATGGGGAAAACCCAGTTCAATTTGACTCACTTCATCTAACCGTTGCAGATGTTCTGGCGAAAGTGTGACTTCTATTGAAGCTAAGTTATCTTGAAACTGCGATAATTTACGTGCGCCAATAATCGGAATAATCACACCACTTTGAGCGCGTAACCAAGCTAATGCTACCTGTGAAGGTGTACGATCAATTTCTGCTGCAACTTGACTTACCACTTCAGCGATCGCTAAATTTTTTTCAGAAATCCCTCCGCCTAAAGTTTCGAGTCGCCCTTGTTCAGCGCCTCCTTGAGAAGATCGATTATATTTACCTGTCAACACACCACCACCCAAAGGCGACCACGGTGTTACTGCTAAATCGAAGGCTTTAGCCAAGGGTAGCAAATCTCGTTCTGGTGTTCGCTGAATCAAACTATACTCAATTTGCAGGGCGACAAACTGCGTCCATCCTTGATAATGGGCGATGGTATTTGCTTGGGAAACAATCCAAGCGGGTGTGTCAGAAATACCGATGTAAAGTACTTTACCTTGACGCACTACATCATCAAGCGATCGCAAGACTTCTTCAATTGGTGTTGTGAAATCCCAAGCGTGCAACCAGAATAAATCAATGTAATCGGTATTTAGCCGTTTTAGGCTACCTTCCAAAGACTGAATTAAATTCTTGCGATGGTTTCCACTGGCGTTAGGGTCGCCCTTTCGATCGTTCATCCGCAAGGGAAAGGAATATTTTGTCGCAACTACAAAGCGTTCGCGTTCTTTAGCGATTAACTCACCGACAATTTTTTCACTGCTACCATCGGTATAACCGTTGGCGGTGTCAATGAAATTTCCGCCTGCTTCTGCATAGCTATCAAAGATTTTCCGACTTTCGTCAACAGATGCACCCCAACCCCAATCTTCACCAAAGGTCATGGTTCCCAAGGAGAGTTCAGAGACTCTTAACCCGCTTTTGCCTAAGAGTTTGTATCTCATGAATATTTTCTTATTAATGAAAAAACTATGGCATTTACCATTCCAAGGGCATGATAACTGGAAACTGGGGGCGATGTTTGACTTAATGCATCGTCCTGCTATGTTAATACATCGACCTGTTATGTTAATACATCGACTTGTTATGCCAATACATCGACCTGTTATGTGAATACATCGACTTGTTATGCCAATACATCGACTTGTTATGTTAATACATCGACTTGTTATGTTAATACATCGACTTGTTTTACTTCGCACTGGTTTGGTGGGACAAGAGCAATGCCTGCGGTGGTCACTGAGCGGCTGGTGAGCATCTCGGCTTCGCTCGATGGAGCCGGAGTCGAACCATGTCGTTCGCGTGGTAACAGAGCGTAGTCGTTCGCGCAGCGTCTCGTAGAGAAGTGTGGGCTATGCCTACGCAATTAATTCGCTACCTCATGGTAGTTTTGCTTGATAATACCTTCGTTACAATAAGCCTACGTCAAGTCAAAACATAATGACCTACACCTCGCCCAAACTACTCACCTTTGAGGAATTTATCGCCCAATATGGTGACAATACACGCTACGAATTAATCGATGGGCAATTAAGAGACATGGAACCTACAGGGCCACACGAAGCTGTTGCAGGTAGTATTGCTGGTAGAATCTTTGTTGAAATTTTTAATTCTCATTTCAACTGGCTAATTCCAAAAACTTGTCTGATTAAACCGCCTGCGGCTGAAGCCACAGCACTGCGTCCTGATGTAATTGTTTTAGATAAAGCAGAACTGAGTAAAGAACCACTTTGGCAAAAAGAACCAATAATTTGTAACGGCAATACAATCAAACTTGTTGCTGAAGTTGTGAGTACTAATTGGCAAGATGATTATGCAAGAAAAGTTGAAGAATACGCTTTTCTTAACATCCCAGAATATTGGATTGTGGACTTTCGTGGCTTGGGTGGCTTACAGTTTATCGGCAATCCCAAACAACCAACATTTACGATTTGTCAGTTAGTGAATGGTGTGTACCAGCAACAACAATATCGCTTAGGAGATACTATTTCTTCTGGTGTCTTGCCCAATTTACAACTAAAGCTAGACGACATTATGCATATTTAAACTAGAGACTGGTTCGGTGAGGTAAAAGCGATCGCTACGGTTATCTAAGCTAGAATACCAAAGTTGTGTTTTAGACACATTCGACAATTCAATTGCCAAAGAGCGATTATTTTTATGAATTACTTCGTAATCTACGACGGGAATTGTAATCTCTGCGTTAGCCTAGTGCAATTGCTAGAAACCTTAGACCAAGGAAAGCTGTTTCGCTACAGTCCCATGCAAGATGAGCAGACACTTTTACAGTGGGGAATTTCAGCCCAAGATTGCGGACAGGGAATGATTTTAATTGATGGCAATAACCCTCAGAGACGTTGGCAAGGCAGTAATGCAGCAGAAGAAATTGGGCGGTTATTGCCAGCAGGAAGTATATTTGTAGACGCTTATCGAGCATTACCGGGGATGAAATGGGCAGGCGATCGCTTTTACGAGCAAATCCGCGATAACCGCTACGCAATCTTTGGTAAACGTTCTAATACATATCAATCATCATACTGTGTAGATGGTAGCTGCAAGCCAACTTAAGTTTAAATGTTTGCCCCACATACGCTTTACCCCACCCCCAACCCCTCCCCTTGCCAAGGGGAGGGGCAGTTTTGGCTTTAGACAAAACCGGGGTGGGGTGACGCGGATAGTGATGGTAAACGAGTAGATTTAATATCAGGTGATTATAAAGCTTTCACGTGAAGTTGATACCAATGCTTCTGCCCCCAGTCCCCAGTCCCCTCGCCCTTTGGTCATTAGACAGAGTTTATTTTAGTCAAAAATCCCCCTCCAGATGCTAGCAAAATGTCTGCTAGACCAACCATTATGCTATCTGGCGTGTTTGTAAACATTGTGCAATCAATGACATTTGCGATCGCCTATGGCGGGCGTGTACGCCATCGCGCCCTAATTTGGCACAACAAAGAGTCTGACGGGAGGATACTGCGTGAAAATTGGTGCAAACTACTTGGGTAACGGAGAGTGTGAATTTAGAGTTTGGTCTCCGCTATTAGATAGCGTTACGGTAAAAATTTTGACGCCAGAAGAGCAGTTAATTCCCCTCAAGCCTCAATCTGAGGGATACTGGCACACGAAAGTCAACGATGTGTATCCGGGTGCGCTTTATCGGTATGTCTTGAATGGCCAAGACAACTTTGCCGATCCGGCGTCGCAGTATCAACCGGAAGGGGTACATGGGCCGTCGCAAATTGTCGATCCTTCTTTTGAATGGACTGATGAAGGATGGACGGGTATTCCTGTAGAGTCGATGATTTTCTATGAAGTTCACGTTGGCACATTCACGCCGGAAGGAAGTTTCACCGCCATCATTCCCCGTTTACCAGAACTGAGAGAACTGGGAATTAACGCCATTGAAATCATGCCGATCTCGCAGGTTCCGGGAGATACTCATATTGAAGCATCTCTTGCATATCGCAACTGGGGCTATGATGGCGTTTATCCTTATGCTGTGCAAAATTCCTATGGTAGTCCAGCCGAACTCAAGCAACTAGTAAATGCTTGCCATCAAAATAATATCGCCGTTGTGCTGGATGTGGTATATAACCACTTTGGGCCAGAAGGCAATTATATGGGTCAGTTCGCGCCCTACTTTACTAAAACCTATAAAACGCCGTGGGGCGAAGCAATGAATTTCGATGATGCCCATAGTCAGGGTGTGCGAAATTATTTTATCGAAAATGCGCTTTACTGGTTGGGCGAATTTCACATTGATGCATTGCGGCTGGATGCCATTCAAGCAATTTATGACTTGGGAGCCAAGCATTTTTTATGGGAATTGGCGGAAGCAGTTCATCATTTCTCACAACAAGGGCAAAGATGGAAACGCCATTTGATAGCCGAAAGTGACTTGAATAATCCGCGAATAATTCGTCCAGCAGAATTGGGTGGATATGGACTCGATGCTCAGTGGAGTGATGATTTTCACCACGCATTGCACGCACTGTTGACAGGCGAGCGCCAAGGATATTATCAAGATTTTGGCAAATGTGCCGATCTAGCAAAAGCTTATAGCGATACTTTTGTCTACGATTGGAAATACTCGCCCGATCGCAAACGATTTCATGGCTTATCTTGCCGCGATCGCCCTTTATCACAGTTTACAGTCTGTATTCAGAATCACGATCAAATCGGCAATCAAATGAAAGGAGAACGCCTCGGCCAGAAAATCTCTTTTGAGGGATTGAAATTAGGTGCTGGTGCTGTGCTGCTATCGCCCAACTTACCCTTGTTATTCATGGGAGAAGAATACGGCGAAACTGCACCGTTCATTTACTTTGTTAGTCACTCCGATCCCGATTTGATTCAAGCAGTTCGAGCCGGACGCAAACAAGAGTTTGAAGCATTTCACTTCGCAGACGATCCCCCAGATCCAGAATCATCAGAAACTTTCCTCAAGTCTAAACTTAATTGGGAATTACGCAATCAAGGAAAGCACAAAGTTCTCTGGGATTGGTATCGTCAGTTAATTAATTTACGCAAGACACATCCAGCCCTGCTCAACCAAGACCGCAATTTCATCGAAGCAACTAGCGATGAAGAGAAAGAGATAGTCATCGTGCGGCGTTGGTGCGAATCGAGTGAAGTCATATTTGTGATGAATTTCAAATCGTCTCGAGTGACAGTAACTTTGCCGTTTGAGCATAATGCTAATAAATTGTTGGACTCTGCTGATACTTCATGGTCTGGGCATGGTTCTGAAGCCCCTGAACATCTGTCTGTAGGCCAAGAAGTGAAATTGCAACCTACTAGTCTAGTACTCTATGAAAAAGGATGAGGGAGAGAGTTAGAACTTAAAGTTTCAGCCTGATAATCTCAAGGTTCGAGCAAAAAGGTTGTTTGAAAATGGTTGTCTGTGATGTTAGGCACTTATTGATCCTCCCTAACCTCTTAAAATTTACCCCACCCTAACCCTCCCCTTGCAAAGGGGAGGGAACTAGATTAGATTTCTTGTTTCCCCCCAATACATCGGGGGGATTAAGGGGGGTAATATCCTTTTGCTACCGAGAAGAGGACTTTTCAAACATCCTCTCAAAGCTTCATCTTCCTCATCCCCCTTACTCCCTATTCCCCACTCTGTACTAAAAAAATATGCGAATTCCCACCGCCACTTATCGAATTCAGTTTACACCTCAGTTTGGCTTTGACAACGCCAAAGCGATCGCAGCTTATCTAGCAGATTTAGGTGTTTCCGATTTATATGCTTCCCCCATTTTCAAAGCACGATCCGGGAGTACGCACGGTTACGATATAGTAGATGCCACTCAACTTAACCCAGAACTGGGAACTAATGAGTCCTTTGATGCATTAGTTGCTGAAGTTCAATCCCTTGGTATGGGTTGGTTACAAGATATTGTGCCCAACCACATGGCCTATAGCAGCGAAAACGATTACTTGATGGACGTATTGGAACACGGCCCGGATTCCAGCTATACCGATTACTTCGATCTTTCTTGGAATGCTCCCTTTGGCGATCGCCAAGAGCGAATTCTGGCTCCTCTGCTGGGAGATTTCTATGGTACATCCCTGGAAAACGGACACATTCAACTGCAATACGAACAAAACGGTTTAACCGTCAACTATTACAGCTTAAAATTGCCACTGCGGTTAGAATCTTATACAAAATTTATCAGCCATAATTTAGGTAAACTCACGCGCACACTCGGACGCAATCATCCCGATTTTATTAAGCTATTGGGGATTCTCTACATTCTCAAAAGTGTGCCTTCAGAAGTTGCCGGAAAACAGCGACAAGACCAAATCGCATTTATTAAAGGATTGCTTTGGGAACTCTACACCACAAATGATACCATCCGCGAGTTTATTGACGAAAATCTCCAAACATTCAACGGAGAACCCGGTAATTCAGAAAGCTTTAACCTCCTAGATGAATTACTGAACGACCAGTTTTACCGCCTTGCCTTCTGGAAGGTTGGGGCGGAAGAAATGAATTACCGTCGTTTCTTTACTGTCAATGAACTGATTTCCGTTAAGGTTGAAGAAGTGCGGGTTTTTAATAATACCCACAGCCTAATTCAGAAACTAGTTGAAGAAGGCAAATTTACTGGTTTACGGATTGACCATATTGATGGACTTTATAACCCAATCCAGTATCTCGAAAGACTGCAAGAAAAGATGGGAGATGTTTATATCACCGTCGAGAAGATTTTAGAACTCACCGAAGAGTTGCCGGAAAACTGGAAGATTCAAGGAACATCTGGATATGACTTTCTCAACTATGTAAATGGTGTATTTTGTCAAACAGAAAATGAATCATCCTTCGATAAAATTTACCAAAACTTTATCAGTTCCAGAGCAGATTATGCATCGGTGGTTCAAGATAAAAAACACCTAATTTTGGAAAAGAATTTAGCAGGTGATATTGATAATCTGGCTCTTTTGTTAAAGAACGTTTCCAGCAAATATCGCTATGGCAATGATTTTACACTGAATGGATTAAAAAGAGCGATCGCCGAAGTTTTGAAACTGTTCCCAATTTACCGCACGTACATTACACACGATGGAATTGGAGAAAGCGATCGCGCTACCATTCAAGAAGTAATCGATCGAGCCAAAGAACAAACCCCCCTGTTGCAGAACGAACTGACTTTTATTGAAAAGTTAATGCTGCTAGAGTTTGATAATTCTCTGACTCAAACAGAACGCGAACAGTGGATATATTTTGTCTTGCGAATGCAGCAATACAGCGGGCCGCTAATGGCCAAAGGCGTAGAAGACACCACATTATATGTTTACAATCGGTTGCTGTCGCTGAATGAAGTCGGCGGAAATCCCGGTCATTTTGGCATCGAATTAGCCAAATTTCATGCCTTTAACAAACAGCACCAAGCAACCTGGCCTCACACAATGAACACCACCGCCACCCACGACACCAAGCGCGGCGAAGATGTGCGGGCAAGGTTGAATGTCCTCTCAGAAATTCCCGATGAATGGGATCGGCAGGTAAATACCTGGAGTGCCATGAATCGAGGACATCGTAGCCATCGCCACGGGTTTGCGATGCCCGATCGCAACGACGAGTATTTTCTCTATCAAACCCTAGTAGGGGCGTTTCCCTTTGCCGAACACGAACATGCATCCTTCGTGGAGCGGGTGAAAGACTATATAATAAAAGCAATACGAGAAGCGAAGGTGCATACAGCCTGGTTACGACCTGATAGCCAATATGAAGAAGCTTGTACCTCCTTCATTGGGAAAGTACTCGATCCTGCAATATCCGGGGAATTTCTAGAAGCGTTTCGTCCATTTCAACAGCGAATTGCAGAGTATGGGATATTCAATTCTCTTTCCCAAACTTTACTGAAGATTACTGTACCCGGCGTACCCGATTTATACCAAGGAACGGAACTTTGGGAACTGAGTTTAGTCGATCCAGATAATCGCCGTCCCGTGGATTTTGAACAGCGACGTAGTTACTTAAGCGCTATCCGCGAACAGGCAAAAACAGACATTTTGGGACTAATTCAGGAGTTACTAAACGACAAAACAGACGGCAGAATCAAACTGTTTTTAACGGCTCAATTACTCCAAGCCAGAACAAACTATGTCTCATTATTCCAGGACGGCGATTATTTACCGTTAGAAGTTCAGGGAACCTACGCCAATCATATTATCGCCTTTGCACGGCGGGAGGAGAATCAAACAGCGATCGCGATCGTGCCCCGGTTTTTAACCAGCCTCATCCAGCCAGGAGACAATCCTTTGGGTGAGTCAGTTTGGCAAGATACGCACCTGCAACTACCCCCTGGAACTTCCCCTACTTGGAAAAACGTCATAACTCAGCAACCCTTACAAGCTACAGAAACCCTATCAATCGCAACAGCCCTCACTCATTTCCCAGTTGCCCTCTTAATTAGCACTGCCGAGTAAAAACCAAAATCTTATCCCACGCAGAGAGAACCCTGTAAAACCTCAGCGTTCCTCTGCGTTTCGCTTGGCGTTCCTTTGCGTTAAAAAAACAATTCTGTAATTATGACCCCAACACTGACCACCGCGCAGATTGAAGCTGTGCGCCTCCACATCAAAAAAATGTGGAAAACTTTAACGCGATCGCACGAACACTTATTACAATCTGCCAAGGATACCAAACTAGACCACAAAAGAGAAACTCCCTGGATTGTTTACATTTCCCCTTCAGAAGATTGTCCCAACATTCAGACTGTGTTAGAGCGATCGCTATCTCCAAAAGATATGCAACAGCTAGAAATTCGCACTTTGCCAGCAGAAGCAGAAGCGATTAAAGAGCATGGGTTATTATACTTACCAGGGCCTTATGTCGTACCAGGTGGTCGCTTCAATGAAATGTACGGCTGGGACAGCTACTTTATATTGCTAGGACTTTTGCACGATGGAGAATTGGAGCTAGCACAAAGTCAAGTCGATCAATTGTTGTACCAAGTACAACATTACGGCATTATTCTCAACGCCAACCGGACTTATATGCTGTCGCGATCGCAGCCTCCTGTCCTGAGTATGATGGTCTTGGCGTTATTCCAGCACACCCAAGATGAAGAGTGGTTAAAAGCAACCGTACCTCTGTTAGAGCAATTTTATTATTACTGGGTAGTACCGCCGCATCTGAATGCTGCAACCGGCTTATCCAGATTTTATGCCTTTGGGGAAGGCCCGGCGCCAGAAGTGTTGTTTTCCGAGCGGGATGAAGAGGGAAAAAGCCACTACGATCGCGTCAAGGAATATTACCAAACCTTTGAGGTTGAAGATTACGATGTCAATCTTTACTACGATCGCGAAAATGACAAACTGACCAATCTATTTTACAAAAGCGATCGCACCATGCGCGAGTCTGGTTTTGATATCACCAACCGATTTGGCCCTTTTAGTGCTGATATTCTCCACTACGCTCCTGTGTGCCTCAATAGTTTCTTGTATCAGGTGGAACAAGACATGGCGCAAATTAAGCGTATTCTGGGGAACGAACAATTGGAACAAAAATGGAGCAATCGCGCAGAGATCCGCCGCGATCGGATCGATCAATTTCTCTGGGATGAAGAACAAGGATTATATTTCGACTATCATTTCCAGAATGGAAAACGCCGCCGCTACGAATTTGCCACCACGTTTTATCCTCTCTGGCTGGGAATTGCTTCTCCAACTCAAGCCAAACGCGTCGTAGAAAATCTCTCTTTGTTTGAAGCCCCAGGCGGAATTTTTACCAGTACTCGTGTCACCGGCAATCAGTGGGATGCTCCCCTTGGCTGGGCACCATTGACATTAGTTGCAGTCCTTGGACTTCACCGCTATGGGTATCATACAGAAGGCGATCGCATTGCCAACAAATTTTTAGCTATGGCAGTTAAAGAATTCGAGCGTCACAATACTTTAGTTGAGAAATATGATGTTGAACGCTGTTCTGCCAATGTTTCCGACGAAATCTGCTTTGGGTATAGTTCTAACGAAGTTGGTTTCGGCTGGACAAATGGAGCGATTTTGGAACTCTTAGCAATCAGCGATCGAAAGGTTTAAAGTCAGAATTCAGGAATCAGGAATCAGAATTCAGAATATAGAAGGAATCTAATATGATTGGCATATTTATTCATCCAATATTCTCCTGAATTCTGACTCCTAAGCTTTCGCAAACTACTAACCTAAATAACTTTTTACGCCATCAATTTTATTTTGACAGATATTAGGCTGCCGTTGAAATGCTTTAAGCCTGTACTTGGCCCTTTCACTGTGGAAACGCTTAATTGTAGCAGTTTACATAATAAATATCTGCATAACCGCCGCGATAAGTAGTCCAAGTAATCGAACAGGTTTTTGTTGACGAATAAGCCTCAAGAAGTAAATCAGTAACTTCTTTATACAAAGCGTTATCCTTCCATAAACATGCCCAACCACCAACTGTTGGTAATGCAGGGTTCATTTTAATACATACACCCCTTTGTGCTTCATAAGGATTTAAATGATATTCCCTAATTGTACCAGATGCAGTATCAGCCAAAACTGATGTATTACCCAGCATAACTAAAGCCCAAGGTAAACCCAAATACTTTAAAAGTTGTGCCTTCATGAACTTTCACTCCTTTGCTATATGATTAAATGTCTAGAATAGACAAAAAACATGAAATCTTAAACCCAAAGTAGTTTTGGTTACTCTTTTCTAATACCAACTGCAAATATAGCGTTGCGGCTTGAATTTTGAACGCCTAATGAGACTAAAACTCATGATTGTTATATAATTTTTGCAAGATATCTATTTGTCAGTAGCCAGAATGCAAAATAAATTGGAATAGTGGCGTATTGAAATACGCCACTACTTTTAAATAAAGGAGTTTAAGTACGAAGCTAAATCTACAATTTCGTGGTTTTCAATTATATGGTTTGCCTAAACTCCCAGTAATTGCCCTTATCTGAATTCTGAATTTTAACTCCTATTTCTCAATGCCCTATCAGCATCTACCAATTATCATCTCTATCTTCGTCGTAAGGCTCACCTGTAAAAGGTTGTACGCCAACAGCAGGATAAGCATCATCCGTAGGGCCAAAAATCCGCATTGCAGCTTCAGAAATATACTGAGTTATGTTCGCAATGATTTTGGAAATATCCATAATACTTGGACTCCTTCTTTTTGAGTCGCTTTAATGGTGATGCTTATACTCTAATCCTAATACTCAAGCCTTGCTCATATTCTCAATATATTGAGAATATATGCAATGTTTATTCAGATAACTTTGCAATACTTTAGCTTGTCAAAAAGTCAAATTTTTCTCTTCGATTCTAATTGTAACATAGTTGTTTCTTTCAACTCATTTGGAAAAAGAGCGAAGCAAAACAAACTTTCTCTGACAGGATATTATTTCCCTTGATTAGCCGCCCGACTTAATTAACATTATTGCTAGCCATTACTATTAAAAAATATTAATTATTTGATGAAATTAGTATTAAGCTACCCAGAAATCTACTGTTATACGGCAATTTCAGACAATATACTTACAGGGAGTTGACATCATTTATGGTAAATATTACCATAATAAAAAGAAGCATCTTGTAAGGAAGCTCTTGCATGACAACTTTGCCAGATTTGGACTATGTATATAAACAGCAAAGCCAGCAGAACCCGGAACTGAACCTTTCTGCCGATGACTACAGCTTGCTGACCGACCTTTACCAGTTGACGATGGCAGCTTGTTACACAGGCGAAGGTATAGAACAACGACGGGGAAGCTTTGAATTGTCTGTCAGACGATTGCCAGAGGGTTTTGGTTATTTAATTGCGATGGGGCTGACGCAGGCATTGGAATATTTAGCCAAAATCCGCTTTAGTTTGGCGCAAATTGCGGCATTACAGGCAACAAGAATTTTTGCTCACGCAGGCGATCGCTTTTGGTCGCTTTTAGCTGAGGGAAAGTTCACGGGTGATGTTTGGGCAGTACCAGAAGGGACAGCCGTGTTTGCCAATCAACCACTGTTGCGGGTGGAAGCACCCCTTTGGCAAGCGCAACTAGTAGAAACTTACCTGCTGAATACGATTAATTACCAGACTTTGATTGCCACAAAAGCAGCCCGGTTGCGGGATGTAGCAGGGGAATCAGCAACACTTTTAGAATTTGGCACCAGACGAGCATTTAGTCCCCAAGGGTCTTTATGGGCAGCACGGGCGGCGTTGGCGGGTGGGTTAGATTCCACTTCCAATGTGTTAGCAGCGCTACAACTGGGACAACAGCCAAGTGGTACGATGGCACACGCCTTAGTAATGGCATTGTCAGCAATAGAAGGCACTGAAGAACAAGCTTTTAGTGCATTTCATCGCTATTTTCCGGGTGCGCCATTACTAATTGATACTTACGATACCATTGCTGCTGCCGAGCGCTTGGCCGAAAAAGTAAATTCCGGGGAAATGCAATTAACAGGAGTGAGATTGGACTCAGGAGATTTAGTTACCTTATCAAAACAGGTGCGATCGCTCCTTCCCGGTGTGCCAATTTTTGCTAGTGGCGACATAGACGAGTGGGAAATTGCCAGATTAAAAGCTGCTGGAGCGCAAATTGATGGTTACGGACTGGGAACGCGACTAGTTACAGGTTCGCCTGTCAATGGAGTTTATAAACTTGTAGACATTGATGGCATCCCAGTCATGAAGCAATCGAGTAGTAAAGTTACTTATCCAGGGCGCAAGCAGATTTTTCGCTCGTTTACGGGAGGTAAGGTAAAAGCAGACAGATTGGGACTTTTAGATGAAATTGCTTTGGACGAAGAACCTTTGTTGCAATTGGTAGTGCAAGAAGGTGAACGGATACAGCCTTTGGAGTCGTTGGCAACAATTCGTCAGCGTACCGCCGCCTCAGTTGCGAGTTTGCCACAACAAACACGGTCTTTGCACGATCCTGTCTCGGTGCAGGTAGAAATTTCTGAGGGGTTACGGGTGTTGACTGAAGAAACTAAAAAACGTAGACACACCAGCGGCTTGCCGTAGGCTACCGCAGAGGCACAAAGAACACAGAGGTAAAAGTACTTTTTCAGTCTAGTCTTAATTACGAATTACGAATTTGTACTGAGCGAAGTCGAAGTATTACGAATTACGAATTATTATGAGAGTTGCTTTGTTTGGAACTAGTGCCGATCCACCAACTGCTGGACATCAAGAAATTCTAAGTTGGTTGTCTGAGCGTTATGATTGGGTAGCGGTTTGGGCAGCAGATAATCCATTTAAGTCTCATCAAACACCCTTAGAACATCGGGCGGCAATGTTGCGACTGTTGATTGCGGATATAGACACGCCACGGCACAATATTGCTTTGGAACAAGAATTGAGTAGTTTCAGAACGCTGGAAACAGTGGAAAAAGCCAAGCTTACTTGGGGTGAAGAGGCTGAATTGACATTGATCGTTGGTTCAGATTTACTGACTCAGCTACCACGTTGGTATCGCATTGAAGATTTGTTACAGGAAGTGCAACTACTGATTGTACCGCGACCTGGATATGTAATAGATGAGTCTAGTTCAGAGGTAGTGCAAAAGCTGGGAGGGAAAATAGCGATCGCTAGTCTGACTGGTCTAGATGTTTCCTCAACAGCCTACCGCGAACATAGAGATCCCCAAGCCCTCACAGCCCCTGTAGTTGCCTATATTAATCGAGAGCATTTGTACGAATGCCAGGACGTTCACCAAAAAAGATACCAACTCCGTTAAACCAACAACCTTTGGCCGATTTCAAGGTTGGTGTTGATAATGTAATTTTTTCTGTAGATACTGTACAAAATCGGCTGTTAGTTCTACTAGTAATGCGGCAGCAAGAACCATTTTTAAATCATTGGAGTCTTCCCGGTACTTTGGTACGTCCCGGAGAGTCTTTAGAAGATGCCGCTTATCGCATTATGGCGGAGAAAATTAAGGTCAACAATCTTTATTTAGAACAACTGTATACATTTGGCGGACCAAATCGCGATCCACGGGAAGCAACTGATAGTTATGGTGTGCGTTATTTATCAGTTAGTTACTTTGCCCTAGTGCGATTTGAAGAAGCCGAATTAATTGCCGATCGCATGACTGGCATCGCTTGGTATCCGGTCAAACAAGTGCCGCAATTAGCTTTTGACCATAACGAAATTCTGGCTTATGGACATAGGCGGTTACGAAATAAATTAGAGTATAGCCCAGTAGCTTTTGAAGTCTTGCCAGAAATGTTCACCTTGAATGATTTATATCAGTTATACGCCACAGTTTTAGGTGATAACTTTTCCGATTATTCTAATTTTCGAGCGCGTCTACTCAAGTTAGGTTTTTTATGCGATACCGGAATTAAGGTATCACGAGGTGCTGGCCGTCCGGCTAGCTTGTATAAGTTTGACGCAGAAGCATTTGCTCCCCTAAAAGATAAACCCTTGGTATTTATTTAACCAACCGCCACATGGGACAAATGACCAATGACCAATGACAAATGACAAATGACTAATGACAAATAATATGAAAATTGCGATCGCTCAAATTAATCCGACTATCGGTGATTTGCTTTTAAATGCCCAAAAAATCCTGGAGGCGGCACAACGAGCCGCATCTAGCGGTGCGCGTTTATTGTTGACTCCAGAACTTTCTCTGTGTGGCTATCCACCAAGAGATTTATTACTAAATCCTAGTTTTGTGGAAGCGATGGGCATCACTTTACAAAATTTGGCTGAGGATTTACCACCAAATTTAGCTGTGTTGGCAGGAACTGTTGAACCGAATATCAAAGCAGATATTAGTGGCGGTAAAAGTTTATTTAACAGCATGGCTTTGTTAGAAAATGGCACAGTCAAGCAAGTTTTTCACAAGCGACTTTTGCCTACTTACGATGTCTTTGATGAACGCCGTTATTTTGAAGAAGGCTTGCAAGCCAATTATTTCACTCTCGATAATATCCATATTGGCGTAACTATTTGCGAAGATTTATGGAACGATGAGGAATTTTGGGGCAAACGTACTTATGCAGTAAATCCGATTGCTGACTTAGCAATTTTGGGTGTAGATTTGATTGTCAATTTGTCTGCTTCTCCCTACACGGCTGGTAAGCAACAGTTTCGTGAAACCATGCTTAGACATAGTGCAATACGTTTTCAACAACCAATGATTTACGCTAATCAGGTTGGCGGAAATGACGATTTAATTTTTGATGGACATAGTTTTGCCTTAAATCGTCAAGGTGAAATTATGTGTCGCGCCCGTGGTTTTGACACTGATTTAGTAGTAGTAGAATTTGACGAGGCGCAACACGATTTGCAGTTGGGTTCTGTAGAACCAATGTATGAATCGGAAGATGAAGAAATTTGGCAAGCTTTGGTTTTGGGAGTGCGAGATTACGCTCGGAAGTGCCGCTTTTCTAAAGTGGTGTTGGGTTTAAGTGGCGGGATTGACTCGGCAATAGTAGCTGCGATCGCCACGGCTGCACTTGGTAAAGAAAATGTCCTCGGTGTTCTCATGCCTTCCCCTTACAGTTCCGAGCATTCCATTAGTGATGCTGAAGCATTAGCTGAAAATTTGGGGATTAAGACTCATCTTTTACCAATTGGCGAGTTAATGCAAGGCTTCGATCGCACTTTAGATGATTTGTTTGCGGGTACAGAGTTTGGACTAGCTGAAGAGAATATCCAATCACGGATTCGCGGTAATTTATTAATGGCGATCGCTAATAAATTTGGCTATCTGCTTTTATCTACTGGTAACAAGTCAGAAATGGCAGTTGGTTACTGTACTCTCTACGGCGATATGAATGGCGGTTTAGCAGTAATTGCAGATGTACCTAAAACCCGTGTGTATTCACTTTGCCATTGGTTAAATCGCAATAATGAAATCATCCCGCAAAATGTCTTGACAAAAGCACCAAGTGCTGAATTAAAACCGGGCCAAGTAGATCAAGACTCTCTACCGCCTTATGAAATTTTGGACGATATTTTGCAACGTCTGATTCACAACCACCAATCAGCAGCGCAAATTGTTGCAGCCGATCACGATCCGGTAATTGTAAACCGAGTAATTCAAATGGTAGCGCGGGCTGAATTTAAACGGCGACAAGCACCCCCCGGCTTAAAAATTACCGATCGCGCCTTTGGAACTGGTTGGCGAATGCCAATTGCTAGTAACTGGGTTGGTATCAAAAATGCTTACCAGACTAAAACCACAGCTACACCTAACCTTAGTTTGTTGTGACGGACAAGATGCTCATCCGCGTTGTCCAGACGCGGATAAGTATTACCATTGAAACTAAAGTCTCAAAGAAAATTATGTTAGATGAAGCAAATCTTGAACAACGTTTAGCGACTCTTGAACAAACAGTTGCAGATATCAAACATCGAGTCATTGATGCGCCTACCCATAGTAATTGGCTGGAAAAGGTTATTGGCTCAATTTCTGATGAACCAGCATTTTTGCAAGCTTTGGAGTATGGTAGGTCATTACGCCACGCTGACATATTTACAGAAGAGACTGGCGAGCAACTGTGAGATATCTACTGGACACTGACCATATCAGTTTTCTTCAAAGACGTTCAGGAACAGAGTTTTTAACATTAGCGGCTCATATTGCCCAGCATCAGGCTACAGATTTTGCTTTTTCTATTGTTAGTTTCCATGAGCAAGTAATTGGCGCTCATACCTTTATTACTCGTTCCCAAACACCTGGTGATGTAGTTCGGGGATATACTCTGCTAATGGAAATCATTCGGGGGTTTTCGGCAGCACCAATTTTACCATTCGATGCTGGAGCAGTAGCCATATTTGAAGGGTTACGAGCGCAAAGAGTTCGCATCGCCACGATGGATTTAAGAATAGCTTCAATCGCACTTTCACGGAGCTTAGTATTATTGACTCGCAACACTAGCGACTTTAGCAAAGTTCCAAACTTAATAACACAGGATTGGACTGTGTAAGCTCCAAAGTAAATTAAAGAGCCAAAGATTTACTTTCAACCTTCACTATTCCACCTCTGAACTCGAACCTTGCACCTTTAAACACGAGTTGTCGAGTTAAAAGAGCAATCGCTCAACCTTTTATCCTGGAAGTTGCACCTTTAACCCTCGAAGTTGCACCTTTTATCCTGGAAGTTGCGCCTTTTATCCTGGAAGTTGCGCCTTTTATCCTGGAAGTTGCACCTTTTATCCTCATCATTCTACTTTTGAACTTAAAGCTTGCACCTTAGAACATAAATTGTCTAGTTAAAAAGGCGTAAGTCTAGCTTGTCGGAGACATTGCTCAACCTCTAAGCTTAATCAATAGGTTATTTTTACTCATCTAAACGCTGTGCGATCGCAGACTCCTGTACCCCTAGAAAATCGTTCACCATTCAACCTCTGAACTCGAAAAAAAATTTAATATATGTCGTCAATAAATAGTTTTTCTTCAGTGTAATATCTGTGAATTTTTGTGTGCTTAATCATAAATTAATAGTAAAAATTGTGACATCATCTTTTAGTCAAGAGTATAGTTTCAAACAACATCAATTGTAAAAATGATGTTTATACTTAAAACTCAGTAAATGAAAGCAGGTGCATAATGAAACTACAAGATTTCTTGGGAAAAGATGAAAAATGGTCATTTGATGCGATCGCAGAAGATACAGACTTGGCTCGTCAGATTCAGATATTGTTAATCGGCTTAGGTTTGCTGGAACCTCCAGCCGATGGGAAATTTGGCCCTGTTTCTGTGATATCTCTCAAAAAACTTCAAGAATTAACTAAGACTGAAGAGAGTGGTTTTTTAGGAGCAGTCACAGCCAAAAAATTAATTGAAACTAAAATAGACGATCTTCCTAAACCCCCCTTAAAACTAGGCAATGACATCGCTAGTAAGATTGTGAAATATATGTTAGCCAAAGGTTATCAAGTATTTACCAATCCCAAAGAATACAACATTGTTTATGTAGAGGGTATCAATGGAGACTGGACTCTCAACAGTGATACACCTAATGAATTTAACGATCGGCGAATTGTGATCGAAGTAGTAAATGGTGTTCCCAAAATCGTAGATCACTGGGAAGCTACTACAGAACCAGGGAGGTACTACACTTACAATCCGATGAATCCCAAAGGAGCAGCTAGGATTCAGTTTGGACAATACAAAGCTTGGGCTGTGGGTACTCACGGTACAGCCGAGCCTCATGAAGCATTAGTGCAAGTTGGAGATATCACAGTTTGTAGAGATTTCAACCAAGATTTTAAACGGACTGGCGACAAACTTGATACAGGTGATAATTTTTATGTGAATCAACACTACGGCTTTGATTTCCCCAGGAATGATATTCGCCTTGCTAGTGCAGGTTGTTTAGTGGGACGTAGCCGTGAGGGACATAGAGAGTTTATGGCAATTATTAAACAAGACCGACGTTATGTCGCTAATCGCAAATATACTTTTTACACCGCTGTGATTCCTGGAGATGATTTACTGTAAACGTTTACAGGATGAAGTAATAGTTAATTGGTAGCATTTATTAAACCTTTTGCAAAAATCCTTGAATCACCTCTCCCCAACCCTCCCCGATGTGCTGGGGAGGGGGCAATATTTCAAGTTTCCCCCCTTTATAAGGCAATACAGTTGAGTTAAGCTTTTTTCTCTCCCCCTGCTTCCCCTGCCTCCCCTGCTCAAGAACAGCCTGCCTGAACAGATAAATTTGCTTAACCCAAGCGTATTGCTTTATAAGGGGGGATTAAGGGGGTCTATTCGACTTTTGCAAGAGGTCTATTGTTGCGATCCAACTTTTAGTAAGGTAGCCCAGCTGTGCTACCTTACTTTGTCTAACTTTGTTCTTGTGGTTTCCCTATCTGTGCCGTCAATTTCTCTTTATCCTGCCTGCGTTTTTTGGCGTAAAGTTGAATAGTGACTGCCATCAAAATAATCATGGCGAAAATAGCCCAAGCAGCCATATCTGTAGGTAGATTATTCTTAAACACAGCCAACAAAACGATCGCTACTAACATAACTGTAGGCGCTTCATTTAAAGCACGTAATTGCTGACTATTCCAGCGACATTCATCTACTGCTAATTTCTTCATCAGCCGAGCGCAGTAATGATGATAGCCAATTAAAAGCGCCACAAACAGCAGTTTGATATGCAACCAACCCTCTTTTAAAACGTCCGGTTCAGTGGTTAATAAACCGATGGCCATTGCGATCGTCACAAACATTCCTGGGTTAGTGATGATATAGTAAAGGCGCTTTTCCATAATTTGATACTGATTTTTCAGTATCGTTCGTGCTGGTTCAGGTTCAACGTTCGCTTCAACGTGATAGATAAAAAGACGTACTAAGTAGAATAAACCAGCAAACCAAACTACAAATCCGACAATATGAAAGGCTTTAAACCATGAATAAGCCATGAATCATAATTTCCTTTACTCGTAATGATAATAACAAAGTAGTCAGGAGCCAGAATTCAGAATTCAGAATATTCCATCTGGAAAAGGATGGAGTTTTAACAAGAAATAACATTTGAATTCTGCCACTCAATCTTCTATTTAGTGGGCTACAATGATGATTTTGCATCCTCTACTAATTAATTCTGACTCCTGAGTTTTGACATTCATTTTTATAATATCCATTTTTGCCAAAGCTATAGCAATCCTAAATCATTCGTAAAACAAAACCAAGGACAAATGACCAATTGACTTAGGACAGTCAACACCAAAATTCTCACAAATCAAATAGGATTGCTATATATTGTCAATGAGCATCTTTACGACGCACAAAGGGTAAAAGGTCTTGCAAAATCGTCTCGTGGTAGTGTTCTTGAGGATAATGTCCGACGTTATTAAGTTTTATTAATTCAGTATTTGGTACGGAATTGGCAAAGTTTTCGGCAATGTCTATAGGTAGCCAAGGATCAATCATACCCCATTGAATCAGAATTGGTTGTTGCCATTCTTTAAAGCCAGTTTGTATTTCGGTCATGGCTGAATCAAGCTGTAAATGACGAATACTTGCTAAGAGACTTCGACCAGACGAAGAAGCAGTTAAAAATGGTTTTCGATAAACATCCAAATCCTTATCTCCTATGCGATAACGGCTTCCGCCTTCTAGCGTCCGATCGACTAATAAGGGGTCTTGGGTCATGACTTCACCTGCTAAAGGTAAACCCATTTGTTTAATTTTCCAGGGTAATTTAGCAGCAGTTGAAATTGGTGTATTTAAAATAGCTATATTGGCAATTTGTTCTGGATGACGCAACGCATATTGTAGTCCTACAGAACCTAAAAAACCTTGGACAACTAAAGAAAAATGTTCAAGTTCTAAAGCTCTAATAAATCCTTCTAAAGCTGTGATAAAAGCATCGGGAGTGTAAGCAAAATCTCGTTTTTCTGGTTTGAAAGAATTGCCGTAACCAATCCAATCTGGTGCGATCGCTCTTGTCCCCTGATTCGCCAAAGCAGGTATAATATGACGCCAACTGTAACTTTGTGAAACTAAGCCGTGTAGCAACAACACAGGCGCTAAGTCACTTCTGCCGATTGGTAAAGATTCCCGATAAAACCATTCCAGTGAATCTACATTGATTTTATGTTCTTTTATTGACACGCTATTTTCCTATATTGGGCATTTGTCATTTGTCATTGGTCATTGGTCATTTGTCATTTGTCATTGGTCATTTGTCATTTGTCATTTGTCATTGGAAAAGAGGAGGCAGGAGGCAGAAGTTCTAAAATGTTTGAATTTTGAATTTTGAATTTTGAATTGATTTCTCCCCTACTCCCCAGTCCCCATTCCCTGAGAAATAATCATCTCACGAATCGCATAAGCTGTAGCGGGTGCTAGTAAAACGCCGTTGCGATAGTGTCCGGTAGCTAGGAGGACGTTACTAAATCCTGGTAGCTTACCAATAACTGGGGCTGGGCGACCTTCAGGGCGGGGACGTAACCCCGACCAAGTGCGAAGAATGCTTGCTGTGGCTAATTCTGGACAAAATGCGATCGCTTGTTCTCTAACAGATTCCAGCAGTTCTTGATTTGGCGGTATCTCATCGCCATTGCTGGGAAATTCCACTGTTGCGCCTATCCAATAATCTCCACCGCCCACAGGAACAATATGCACATCGTTACCCGTTATCGCTGGCTGGAAGTCGGGATTTCCTAATGGATGCCCCACACGCATTTGCAATGCTTGCCCAAGTACGGGGCGGATATCAATTATCTGATTTAATTTTGCTGTTAGTGGGGTTGAACCTAACCCTGCTGCAATTACAAACCAATCAGCGGTTATTTTTCCTTCTGTAGTGTCAAGTTGATGGCAAAATTCAGGTGTTGAGGTTGGGGCATCTAAAACAGTTACGCCAAATTTGAAAGTTACACCATTTTGCTGGGCAGCTTCAACTAAAGCTAACGTCAGGGCAGTTGGATCGAGCTGGCGGTCTTGCGGAGAATAGACAGCACCAGTAATTTTTTCGTTATTAATTTGAGGACAGATATTCTGGAGTTTAGCGGTGTCCCAAATTTCTAAATCCCAGCTTTGAGAGTGACGAATTTTTACTAGTTTTTCCCATGCTGACATCCCCTCTAGGGAAGAATCAGACAAAAGCATGAGAATTCCCTGACGATTAAAAGGAATTTTGCGACCCGTTAAAGCTTCTAATTCAGGAATCAAGATTTCATAGCGTTGGATGCTAGTTTGCCGCATCTGCCAAGCCTTGCCCTTGATTTTTTGGCTGATTGCGCCCATCAAAACGCCAAGTGCAGCGCCCGTGGAAGCTTGTGCTGGTGGTTGGCGATCGCAAACTGTAATTTTCAGCCCTTTTACTAAACTCAGTTCGTAAGCGATCGCAGCTCCAACTACACCACAACCGATAATAAATACATGACTCATTGCTGTTTTGAAGCGAAGATCGAGAGATGCGGGAGATGAGGGAACAGGGGGAGCAATTTTGACCCTCCTTGTTCCCTCATCCCCTTTGCTCATCTTACCTTGCGCTTAACTTGCCTCTGCTTCACTGTTGGTCTTAGGAAGCAGTTGGAGGAAATTGTCAATCTCTGCAAAAGCAGCTTGGGATTGATTCAAGGCAACTAGAGGATTGCCAGCACTAGTAGCTTTATCGAGTTTAACTAGGTCGTTAAACAAATCTCGCGTTATTTGACGTGCTTTGGGTTGGTCTTTGGGTAGAAGGTTGGAAGTGACATAAGTCAGATTCAGCCTTGCTTCTGTTATGGGCCCATGTATAAAGTTACGCACATTGATCCAATCACCTCTTTTAATCAGGGTTGTCAACTCTTGTGAGCGATCGCGCACAGCCTGAATTTCAGGAACATAAGCCTGAATTTTTTCAAGTTGTACTGCTGTGTAAGTCGGAGGTGCCACCGCAACACCAGGGCCACCACAACTAATCAGGAATGTGGCCAATAGTACTAGGAAAAATGAAAAAATCGAGCGTTGACGCACCATATATTGAACTTAATTGCTTTTTGGTTTACCGATTAACAGTGTCATTTTAGATCGCTAGCGGAGTTAATCGTTCTTATCAGCCAAGGATTTTGCAGAAAATCTTGATATTTTTTCCAAAGAACAGAGTTTCATCTGCTTTGGAGTAATTTTTAAGTACAATTACTTAATAGGTGTTAGGCAGTCCCAACAAGAAGCGATTTTTTGCTTCTGTTAGTAACGAGGATTGTTAGGAAAATATGATTTAGAGTTGCTAAATCTCAAAGGTCTTGATAAGCTGAAACACCAATAATATAAGCCTTCTGGCGGTTTTTCTGTCTTCACATCCTTGAAGATGCCGATGCAATATAGGAGTGTTTTTTAGTGAACGCAGCTGAACAGGCAACGAACCTTGAACTCGCCAGCAACATTGCCACGGTAGTTAATTTGTTCAAATTCGAGTTTCCTGATGCCAAATCCGATCTCAAACCCTGGAAAAATGACCCGGAAACTAGGGAGTTAGTCGATCCAGATTCTATAGATATTGGCTTTCACTTTCCTGGTATTAGCAAATCTTGGCGAAGTCGCAGCATTTTAATTCAAATCCGATTTTATCAAGATCCCATCAATAATTCCCGGCGTGCGATCGGCGTGGAGGTGGCTGGATTCGATCATCGCGGTGAGGCGTGGCGACTTTCTACGGTAGAAAACTGGAGTGTTGTCGGCGCATCTTCGCCTTCTAGTGAAATCGAGGAAAAGCTTAAGCAGATTTGCCGACAGATTTTAGAAGTTTTTAATAAATCAAGTGAATAAAATCAACAATGACAGCACAACTAGGATGCACTCTTAGGGAAAAGGGACTCATCTTTATTGGGAAAGGATTTTGAGTTTCTTTACCCTTTACCCCCGCCCCTTATCTCCAGAGGGGACCCCACCTTCCCCTTTACCCTGGCAAATGCCAAGAAGTCTATTGGGCGAAGTTACTATTACCTATTTTGAAAATATGTATCCTCACAAAATCTACACTTAAAAGATAATTTTAGAATTACTAAACACCCTCTCAAATTATCTTTAAAGAACTACAAACTTTTGTACGAGAAAAGAATAAGTGCATCTGCCAAACTAACCAAGATTTTACCCGCCAAGCTCCCATTGAAAGGTGTTCTGTAGATGATAGAGATAATTCAGAGCTATGTTGATCGTAATGTAACCATTTGGCTGGTAAGTGTCCCATCGGTGTCATGGGGGACAATTTAAAAGTTAGTTGCTCATAGTCTAACCAGTTTCCCTCTTTTCGCCAACCAAGGCGATCGCCGAGTCTCTTTTCTGTTTCATAATCTACTTGACCACCCATTTCACTCCAGATAGTTTGCTGAACACTGAAACCGAAATAACCATAACTATATTGTTCCCAAAGTTCATCAAGGATATGGATGTCTTGACAACAAAAGTTATCAATATCTTCCTTATAAACTTCATTCCAATAATTTTTCTTCATGACTTTTAGCATTAATTTAGCTGTTTCAATGTCAGCTTCTTTCCAGTTATGCTGCGAGAGGAGATATTGCAATTGGGTATAATTAATATCTTTATTGCTGAAAAATTCTTTTGTCAATGTAAGATTGTTATCAGTCAGTTCTATTAATCCTGTTTCTTCAACAGTAGATAGAGATACTGTAGAGACAAAATCTACTTCTGCTATGCCTAGCATTTTTCTTTGATCGGTAAGTTGCTTAGATATATAGTTAGATATTAAATCAATACCCTTGTCTAAAAAGACAAAATTTTCGCTCGAATCTAAATTATAGCTTTGCCAATCTAATAATTTAGATTGAATAAAAGCATCTTTTAATCTAGTTTTTTTATCATAACTTGTCACCATAAAATCGAGAAAAGTTTCAGAAATTACCTTGGCTTCTTCAAGGTTAAATAAATTTGACTGATACTTTAAAATATTATCTCCTAAATTTTTAATATCTCCGACAGTTGCGTAAAAATATTCATCTATTTTTACGAATTCATCGATTAAAGATTGAAAGGGACTAAAGTAATCTTGTAAAGAATTCTCAAAATTGATTGCTGTCTGGGCAATTTTTGCTATTTCTTGACGAATTTTATAGGCTTTACTTTGATATTCATAAAGCTCTTGATAGGTGTCTAAATCTTTAACTATTTGCTGAACAATTTCTTTTTGTTTTTTTATATCTTCTGCAAGTTTTTTAATTCCTTCACCAAGCAAGCTTATTTTTTCTAACATCAAAAAATAAGCATTACTTAATAATAAAAATGCTTTAAAGTTTTCTTCTTTATCCCATCTTAGTTCATTAAGTATTTGGGGATTTTTATAATTCTTTAGCTCTAACTTGCTTCTTTCATCTTCTAAACTTTTTATTGCCAAATATTTCTGTTTGAATAACTTCTTCAAATCGTTGGTAAGGTTTAATAAAAAATTGTGATAACTATCTTTGTAAATTTTTAGGAAATCAATGATATAATTGTAGTCTTTAATAAATAATTGAATTTCATTAAAAATCTCTCCCTGGCTAACTTTTTCTTTTCGCTTAATTATGCCTCCAAGCTGATGATTATATCGAACACCTTCTTTAATTAATCTTTGACGTTCTCTAATTGTTTTTTGAACCGTTTTTACACCGTTATTTTTGAGAATGGGTAATTGATAAGTTCGTTCGTATATTAAAATAGTTTCGTAAGTAATTAGTTGTCTTTGCTGTTTAGTTAACATGACCTTAATTTTCAAAAACATGAATAGTTCTTAAGTTCTTACCCATTTCAACACTTTCGGGTCTTTGTCATAGCGATAGGTAAAGCCATCCTTGGTAGTAATGGACTTACCAAGGCTAGCCTTGCTTCTAATAGTGTTAATTTTGGAGTCTGTTAATGTCTGAATTTCTTGATGAGAAAGTCCTGCAATTGTGCTGATCTCCGTCGATATTTCTGGTTGACTTGGAGATGTGTTATTAGTTAAAACATCTATCGTAATGTTAGTGTTTTCAAGAGAATTAGTGATAATTTCTTTTGCTTTTTGCAGCCGATAATCTTGCACAGTTAAAAGTTGCCAACTGGAGTCTTGTGAAAGTTCCAGAACCCATTGATGATAATTAAACAAACTTTCTCGATGTCCAACACTAATGAACGTTGTTTTTGTCTTTTGTAATTGTTGATATAAATTACCTTCATTATTCAAATCTAAAGCGCTTGTTGCTTCATCTAAAATAGTGAAGCTAGGGTTAGTAACTAATAATCGTGCGAAAGCCAAACGTTGTTGTTCTCCGAGGGACAATATATTTTCCCAAGGAACTTCACTATCAAAACCTTCAACTCGACTTAACAAATTTTGCAGGTTTACCTGTTGCAAAATGTCTTTGAGTTTTGCGTCGGTCATTTGACGATTTGTATTAGGATATATTAACTGTTCGCGTAAAGTTCCTAAGATGATATAAGGACGTTGGGGTAAGAATAAAACTTCGTCTAAGGGAGGTCGCATTAAATGACCAGTTCCCGCATTCCACAAACCTGCGATCGCTCTCAATAGAGAACTTTTACCTCGACCACTTGGCCCTATAATTAATAAACCTTCGCCTGGTTGAACGGAAAGTGACAAATCTTCAACAATTACCTGCTCATAGTTGGGCGTTTGTAAAGTGACATTTTCAAACGCAAACTGATTCTTTTCTATTGTTTTAATAGTACTGACATTTTCGGGTTTTTTGCTAACTGCTTCTAACGCATTTGAAAACTCAGATAAACGCTCAACGTAACTAGAAAATCGTCCAGAGTTTCCAAATTCCCTAATTAATGTTGCTAGAGCATTGGCAAACTGATTACAAGCTATACTGGCTTGAACAACTTCTCCGAAATCAGCTTGACCACTCATATATATAGGTGCAAGTACTAGATATGGAAAGATTTGGATAGCAGCTTTATATCCTCCGTCAAAAAATTCTTGATTTCTCTCCCAATTAATCTTGCGCTCGACATTTTTTAGGAGGTTAAGAAATCTTCGTTGAATTATATTAGATTCTTGCTTTTCTCCCTGAAAAAAAGCTATCGATTCCGTGTGATCGCGAACATGAGTTAAACAATAATTGTATTCTGCTTTAAGTTCTAGTTCTGCTTGATTAATTTTATTTAATTGTTGAGCTAAGTAAATAGCAATCAAATTACCAATAATCGTATAAACAACCAAAACAGTTGCGATAAATTGGGAAATTGACCAAAGAATTACTAAAAAAACCGTCATCTCCAGCACTTTTTCTAGAAAAATAGCCGAAAAATTCAGAGCATCACTAGTAATAGGTTCAATTTCTTGAGATATTCGTTGATCTGGGTTATCAACATCAGATATAAAGTTAATTTTATAATAAGCACGATTGCTCAAATATTTTGATAATATATGATTATTTAACCATTTATACCAATCTATAGCGATTTTTTTTCTGACAAATTTAGAAAATCCGTTTAAGAGTGTTACGCAAACAAGAGCAGCGGCGAAAATCACTATTGTCTTAATAAAGTTAGGATAATCTTTTTCTTCGATTACATCGGTTATGTAGCGAGTAACGAAGCTATTAAAGGCAGTTACGCTTACCAGCGCGATTATTAATAAAATCAGGAGAATGAGCATTCCCCATGTCCGAATTACGTCTGAAAATATTCTTTCTTTGGACTCTGTTGGATACCAGTAAGGCCCGGCGATCGCTCTTACATTCTCCCAAAATTTATTAAAGGTTATAGGAGAAGGTTCGTTTGAAACTTTGGTTTGCATATTCTAAAATCAACTGAACATTTTTTTTGATTGAAATACAAAAAAATTTAAGATTAAACAGTACAGGATTTGATGTTGAATCTAGATACAAAATTTTTGCAATTTATGAAATAAATTAATAATTATCTATTTTTAAAAATAGATAATTAAAAAAATAAAATAATCAACAACCATTAGGCAACGCCAAATTTAGGATACCAAAGAAACTACGTCACTCTTGCTAGAAGCTGTATCAGTAGCGATCCCAACTGCATTACTAACATTAGGAAGTTCATCTTCCACAAACCGTAGGCGAGGGTACAAGTAAGCAAGAGAGGTTTCTAAAATGGTCAAGACTCCCATAATAATCAGTAGAAGTCCCATACCACGACCAGACCCAACACCAATGATTTGTCCGATGCTTCCCGCCAAATAACCATCAGTAGCCATTAAGGGTTCAAAAACCTTCTCAGCTAAAGGCCCAATCGTGATGTAGCCTAGAGGTAAAGCAGCCGCTTCAATCGCGCCTTTGATCGCAAAAACTCTACCTTGCACACTAGGTTCTACTTTTTTTTGCATGACAGCTTGCGTGGAACTGGAAACGATCGGTTGTGTCAAAGAGAATAAGAAGATGCTAACAGCGAAGATGACAAGAGAGGGTTGCAAACCGGCGGCGATAATAAATACACCATTTAACAGCATACACCCGTATATTGCATAGATGTTGTGTTCTAGTCCTCCCCAGATACTCACGAGCAAGCCGCCTGCTAGAATAGCAATGCCAAATAGCGAAAGAATAGTTCCCAGAACGCTTACTGAAACGAAATTCAACACTAGCGGAACAGTAATGACATTAATACCTCCCACAAGATAAAGACTGGAAGCTGAGAATAAAATTAGTCCCAGCAGTCCGGGTCGAGCGATTAAATATGTAAATCCGTAAGTTGCTTCACTGAGAAATGAACTTTTTGCAGTTGTAACAACACTTGCGTTGACTTGCGGGAACCGAACCAGCATCAAGGAGACAACAGCGATAGACACACTGGTTACATGAAGCAAAATAATCCCTTGGAAATGAACAATACTTAGTAGAATACCTCCGAGAGTTGGTGCAATGATTATGGAAATGCCATACATCAGACTCATCAGACCGTTAGCACGATTGAGGTGCTGTTTTGGCACAAGTAAGACTGTTGAAGCTGTATAAGCTGGCATGTGAAAAGCCATGAAAACAGCAGTGAAGGTATTGGCTAAGTAAATATGCCAAACTTCCAACCGACCGATGACAAATAAAACGCCGATCGCGATCGTTCCCAAACACGCCAAAACATCAGCGATCATCATCGTCTTTCGGCGATCCCACCTATCTACCAAAGGCCCAGCTATCGGGGAAATTAAGATTAGCGGTAAAGTATTAAACAGGGAAATTAAAGCAAACTGGGTGACTGAGCCAGTGCGATTGTAAACCCAAATGTCTAAGGCAAAGGCAGTGGTACTATAACCAATCAAAGCGATCAACTGTCCTAGCCAAACAACGAGAAACAGCCGCATTTCTCGCAAAGTAGTCAGTTTTGTTTTTTCTATCATCTGTACGTCTGACATCATAATCTGGTATTTTCTAGCTTTTTACTGTTCAAATCTTTTAATTACGAATTACGAATTACGAATTATGCACGGCATTGAGAATTATGCTTTTGAAATAGTAAACAAAGGTCACTTAGGCGGCATTCGGGATTATTAATTAGCAGCTCAAGCAACACTAGAAACTGAGTGACTGCACGGCTAATAGTAGTAGCATCAAACAAATCGATTTTGTAGCACCATTTCCCTTCAATACTTCCTAATGTTGTTTGTTGAAGATAAATATCCCAATCAAATTCTGCTGTATTAGTTTCAATAGACCAGGGATGAACAGTTAAATTTGTCAGTTTTAAATCTGATGGAGGCAAGAAGTTAAACATCACTTGATATAGCAAAGAGTGGCTTGGTTCTCGTTTTGGCTGTAGTGCTTCTACTAACTTCACGAAAGGAATTTGCTGGCGATCGCAGGCTGCCAAAAAACAGCCACGCACCTGATATAGCAATTCACTCAGGCTTGGATTGCCCCCCAAATATGTACGTATTGGTAGTGTGTTAATAAAGCATCCAATAAGTCCTTTCGTTTCTACTTGCTGGCGATTGGCAAAAGGAGCGCCCACGATAATATCTGACTGTCCGGTGTAATAAAATAGCACTATTTTGAAGGCTGTTAATAAAGTCACGAATAGAGTTACATTGTGCTGTTGGCTCAGATGTTTAAGAGCATTTGTTAGGCTTTTAGAAATAATGAAAGTTTGACTTGCACCTTGAAAAGTTCTTATTGGTAAGCGTGGGCGATCGCTAGGTAACTCTAGTAAAAGTGTACTATTGCCTAGTTGCTGTTTCCAGTAGTCAAGCTCAGACACAAAAGCCGGACGAGCAACCCACTGCTGTTGCCAATGGGCAAAGTCAGCATATTGAATGGGTAAATCGGGAAGTGGTGAGGGCTGACCATGACAAAATGCTGCGTATAATTTTGTTAGCTCTTGTAAAAACACACCCACAGACCAACCATCAAAAACCAGATGATGGATAGTTACTATGAGTAAATGCTCGGCATCAGAGAGCCGTAGCAGCTTGATGCGTAACAATGGGCTTTGTTTTAAATCGAAAGGCTGGTTTTTTTCCTCAGTTATGAATCTTTGAGCCAGAGCTTTTCGTTCAGTTTTAGATTGAGAAAGTTTTCGCAAATCTATCACTGAAAATGATAGGATAGGCTCCTGAATAATTTTCTGAACAACTTGTCTATCCGTAATAGTAAAAGTAGTTCGCAGAGTTTCGTGACGACGCACAATTTCAACGAGGCTTTGCGCCAAGGCATTGACGTTGAGTAAACCCGTCAAGCGATAAGCCAGTGGAATATTGTAGACGGGAATGCCCGGATTTAATTGAGCTAATATCCAAAACTCAAGCTGAGTCAAAGAGATTGGCAACTCTTTTGTATTCCGAGGTACTGGTTTGAGAGATGGAGTCAACTCATTTTGGCGGTATTCTGAAATCTGCCGATCTAGTTCGACTATTGTCGGGTAATCAAACAGCCAGCTTATGGGTAACTCCATCTTGAAGGTTTCTCGCAACCGAGCAATGACTTGCATTGCTGATAAAGAATGCCCTCCTAATGCAAAAAAGTTGTCATGGATACCAACTTGTTCCAACTCTAAAACATCGCTCCAGATTCCTGCCAGAACCTCTTCACTCGCAGTACGGGGTGGGATCAAGTCTGTAGAGATGTTACGTTCCCTACTCATAGGTATTGGTAAAGCGCGGCGGTCTGTTTTGCCACTGCTGGTTAAAGGTAGAGCATCCAGCAACTTGACAAAAGCAGAAGGAAGCATATATTCGGGTAGCTTTTGTTTGAGGTAACAAAGCAGTTCGCTGGTGTCTAGATGCTGTTTGGGGACAATGTAAGCGACTAGGCGCTTGTTTCCTGGTCGATCAACCCTTGCGATAACTACTGCTTCTTTTACCTGTGGGTGCGCGGCGAGTACGGTTTCAATTTCTCCTAGTTCAATGCGAAAGCCCCGCACTTTCACTTGATTGTCAATTCGACCGAGAAATTCGATGTTGCCATCAGGTAAATATCGAGCGCGATCGCCTGTTTTATACAAACGATTCTCATCTTTGGCAATGAATTTCTCAGCCGTCAATACCGGGGAATTAATATAACTTCTGGCGATCGCCACGCCGCCAATATACAGTTCTCCAGGAACTCCAACGGGTAAAGGCTGTAAAGACTTATCTAGGATGTAAATTTGCGTGTTGGCAATGGGACGACCAATGGGTGGAAGTGGCGACCAACTGCTTGCAGCATCTTTTAAAGTAAAACTTGTTACCACATGGCTCTCTGTCGGGCCGTACTGATTTTGTAGCGTACAACCAGGAAGCTCTCTAAAAAAGTTGACTAAATCAGGAGTAATATGCAACTGTTCTCCTGCCGTGATAATCTGACGCAAAGATGCAGGATAGGATTGAGAAATAGAAGCGGTATTGGCTAATTGCTGAAGGGCGACGAAGGGCAAAAACAATCTTTCTATCTTTTCTTTAGCAATTAATTGTAATAATGCGAACCCATCCTTGTGTACTTCTTCGGCGATTAAAACTAAGGTTTTGCCGTTACACCAGGTAGAGAAAATTTCTTGAAAAGAGACATCGAAACTGATAGAAGCAAATTGCAAAGTTTTGGCACAACTAAAAGCACTTTCTTCTATTTGCCAATGTAAAAGGTTCGCCAAAGAACGGTGACTCATGGCTACACCTTTGGGTTTGCCGGTTGAGCCGGAAGTATAAATAACATAAGCCAAGTTCTCTGGTGTTACTTTACTAACAGGATTCTCCTGACTGTTTTGGCAAAAAATCTCCGATGTATCTAAGCAAACTACTGTTAATGGTTGCCCAGATAAGGCAATTGATGAATCTGTCAGCAATACCGACGCTTGAGAATCACTCAACATATAATTTAAGCGTTCTTGGGGCGATCGCGGATCTAAGGGTACGTAAGCACCACCAGCTTTGAGGATTGCCAAAAGTCCTACTGCGATCGATAAAGAACGCTCAACGCAAATCCCTACCCGCACTTCTGGCCCTACCCCAAGTTTTTGTAGGTGGTGTGCTAACTTGTTAGCCTGACAATTTAACTGCTGGTAAGTCAGTTGTTGGGATTGGAAAGAGACTGCTACTGCATCCGGTGTTCGTTCCATTTGTTCTTCAAACAACCGAGCGATACATTTGTGAGGATAATCTGTTTGGGTATCATTCCATACCAAAAGTTGTTGCTGCTCGGCAGCAGTTAGCATAGGTATTTCACTCACTGTCTGCTCGATATTAGCGACCATACCCTCTAACAAAGTCACGAGATGCCCGATCATCCGGTTAATCGTTTCCTTCTCAAAGCGGCTACCATCATAAAGAATGCGTAGGGATAACTCTTGTCCCGGTACAGCGATGACTGTGAGCGGATAATTAGTTTGTTCAATGACTCGCCGTTTAGTAATTTGGATGCTTTGACCTGGATTTGAGAAAGACGTATCTTGTGGATAGTTTTCAAACACCACGATGCTTTCAAACAAAGGTAATTCTTGGGTAATTTCACTAATAGCCTGAATTTTGACTAACGGACACCAAGAATATTGCGATCGCTCTACCTGTTGAGTCTGTAATTGCCTCAGCCATTGCCATAAAGGAGTCGCTGTGGGGACTTTCACCCTTACTGGTAGAGTATTAATGAATAGTCCTACCATAGATTCCACCCCCGATAAAGTGGGAGGACGACCGGACACAGTTGCGCCAAATACTACCTCAGACTCATCAGTGTAGCGACTGAGTAAAATTGCCCAAGCTGCTTGTACGAAAGTTGAAACTGTCAGATGATATTGCTGTGCTTGGGACTGTAAAGCAGCAGTTATGGGCAACGATAAACAGCAGTGCTGCTCGTGGTAGGTTTTTAGTTGTGGAGAATTTTGCACCTCACCCCGATTTAGTAGCAAACGGGTAGGGCTAGTAAATCCTTGGAGTTGTTGCTGCCAAAAATCTTCTGCTGCTCTCAAATCTTGTTGTTGTAACCAATTTATGTAATTTTGGTAAGGAGGAGGAGTATTTAAATATAAATATTTGCCTTTAATTAAAGCATTGTAAAAAGTAAAAACCTCTTTGCAGAGAATCGGCCAACTCCAGCCATCAATCAGCAGGTGATGAAAACTCCAGACAAATTCGTAAATATCATCAGCGATTTGAATTAAGCTAAATCGCATAAGTGGAGCTTTGTCAAGAACAAAATCTTGGACTCGATCTGCTTGTAAGAAAGTTTCTAGGCGTTGTTGTTGTTCTGTTGCAGATAAGGAACGCCAATCATAGTTTTGCCAAGGTAACTCTACTTGTTTACATACTACTTGGAGAGGCTTTTCCTGCTTTTCCCAAACCACAAGGGTACGCAGAACTGGGTGACGCTTCATTACTCGCACACAAGCCTGCTGAAGTACTGTAATATCTAGATTTCCAGAGAGCGTTAAACAGAACTGCTCAATATACACCCCAGATTCTGGCTCATACAGAGTATGAAAAAGCATACCCTGCTGCATAGGAGAAAGAGGGTAAATAGATTCAACATTTTTATTTTTAATTATTTGCAGTTTGCTCATATAGGGCTATGATTTTATTTCTGAAAAGATAGGTACGTACACCTCTTTATCCAATTTTTATTGTTCGCCATATAATATTTGATTTCTTGCGCTAAAGTTATGAAATCAGATTGACTTATAGAACTAGGAATAATCGCCAAATAACACTCCATTTTTTTGCCCTAAATACTTGTAAGCTATCTGACTATTTAATTCTTGAAATTGTCTCATAATATCTTCTTTTTCTTTTGGCAATAGAAGTACATCATCAATTAAAACATTTGGCAGAATTGATACTAATTTACATATTGTTTTATTATCAGATAAAAAGCTCAAAAATTTTTGATAGTTTGACCAATAACTATCATCTAGCTTTATAAATCTAGCTAAAACTATTTCATTTAAATTATTTATAAGTAAAAGCATCTTGATCGTTTTCCCTGAAGGAGACACATTTATTTTTGCACCATAGTCAACTTTATAATCACTTTTATTGTTGAATTGATTAATGACTCCTAAGAAATCAGCAAAAATATGATTTTTTGTATTTGATTTTGTAAAAAGTCGAACAATCATATTGTCATATCCAAATATATCTGCCCAATTCTCTAATATTTGATAATAGTTAAAGATATATTGATATTCATTAAATAACTCTTTAATTCCTACGCTACATGCTCCTAGTTTGACCATGTAACAGTAAGATGATTCTAAAAAATCATCTTGTTTTCTTAGATATATAACTACCTTGATTTCGTATTCTTTTAACAAATCTTTTATTTTTGCAAGTGTTTCAGGTTGATAAAATATTTCAAAAGAAGTAAAAGCTTCTGCGGAAATTATCACATTTTTAGGGTTAATAGAGTCTATTTCTGTTTTCAGTTCTTCCCAAATTGACATTGAAAGTATATTATCCTTATCTTCCAAACCCATTAAACAATGGGCTAAAGTATTATGACAGTAACGGTTAACTATTTCTTTGGCATTATGTTTTATACCAGACATAGGATACAAATAACCGTTTTCTAAAAATTTATCCCGATTGTTAAACAATGCTTTTTGTAGACAAGTTGTTCCGGTCTTGGGCATTCCAATGTGTAAGTAAATTGTTGTCATATCTCTTTTATAGATGGCGTAATTTAAAAGGTATTTTTTATAAAAATTGAGCGATCGCACACTAAAACTGAAAGTAGACAAAGGGTTGAGGATTGATTGCTGTCAGCCGAAATATTGTTGAAACCAACACCCCAAATAAAACAGCAAAACTCCAACTAGGAATTTTACGCCACCAATCGGCAAACCAACCCTTATAAGCTGCCCAGTGAAGGATAATTAAAGGTACAAAAATCCATGCAATTTGGAGATTTAGGTTTTCATAACCAAGAGAATTAAAGAATAAAAAAGATTTTTCTATTTCTACAGCACTGCTGAGATCGTTACTCCGAAAGAAGATGGCAGAGGCACAAAACCAATACAATGTTAGGGGAATACCTAGCATCTTTCTCAGTGGCACTAATTCCTTATAGGGAGCGATCCGAGATGACCATTGCTTGTGAACAACTAAGGCGATTCCATTTAATCCACCCCAAACTACAAAATGCCAAGCAGCTCCATGCCAGAGTCCTGATAAAAGCATCAAAATGAGAAGATTTTTATACCCAAACAATTCTGTTCGTTCAGCTTTTAGTCGCTTTCTCATTAAAGGAATATAAACATAGTCTCGCAACCAACTGTAGAGAGTTATGTGCCAACGTTGCCATAAATCAGTGATATTAGCGGAAAGGTAGGGAAAATTAAAGTTCAAAGGTAGTTTGTATCCAAGTAAACCGGCTGAAGCGATCGCCATATCAGAATAACCAGAAAAATCGCAGTATATCTGGATGACAAAAGAAATAACAGCAATCCAACAACTCAAGAAAGTATAATTTTCTGGATTACTGAAATACTGTTCTACTACAGGCGAAAGATTATCCGAAATGCAGGCTTTCTTAAAATACCCTACGAAAAAAAGTATTAAACATCCTCTAAAATCAACCTCGCTTAAATTTTTTGGGGTTAGCAGTTGCGGTAAAAAGGTAGATGCCCGGACAATAGGCCCTGCAACCAGTTGAGGGAAAAAAGTTACAAATAGAGAAAAATCCCAAAAATTTCTCACAGGTTTGAGTTTACCTAGATAGATATCCAGGGAATAACTCAGAGTTTGAAATGTGTAAAAACTAATGCCTGCTGGCAAAACAATATTAAGGGTTTTAAGACTCAGAGGTAAGCCCAAAAAAGCTAATAAGTTGGCAGCCGAATCGGTGAAGAAATTATAGTATTTAAAAAATCCTAATATTCCGAGATTTGCTACTAAACTAAGTATCAACCATGCTTGACGTTGTTGCTGATTTTGTGGCTTGTTCAGTAAAGAATCCCAATTCCAAAAACTTGTAGTTTCTTTTTTTTGTACTACATCAAGTGAGGCGATCGCTTTTGCTTGCAAATCACTAACCTGTGGTCTAGATAGCATTAAACCGACAAAGTAATCAATGACTGTCGATAGCAAGAGCAAAAAAAGGAAGCGCCAATCCCAAGCACTATAGAAAATATAACTACAGATTAGTAGCCATAATTTACGATGATTGTGTTTCTGTAAAGCCCAATATATGCAGAAAACAATCAGAAAGAAAAATAGAAACCTAAATTCTGTAAATATCATAAATTATTTAAGTATTGAGCAAATTTTGATGCTAATAAAAGTGTGAATTCTTGAGCGCCTTGATAATTGAGATGGGCGCTATCAATTCTGCGATCTACCTCATATAAATTACTAAACTTATTGGGATTATTAAAAGCAAAAAGGGTATCGATATATCCTGATTGATATGCTTTGTAAAGAGCAGATGGGTTGGAATCAGTCTCTAGGAGTGGCGGAATAAAAAAGACAGCTTCAATTTTCTTGTTGTTAATTTGCTGTTGTTCAATTTGGGAAGCAATATTTTTCAACATTTTCGCTCCATATATTATGGATGTATTGTTAAATGCACTTTTTGAATTTAAAGTTGCTAATTTTATTTGTTCATTTTTGAGATTTTTTTGATAAGTATCCAAACCATTTGTTCGGAATATAGTCTTCCACTTCTCAGCTTTTTTTTGCCAATCTATAGCGTAGTATCCAGATTCTTGTAGGAGTCTATCTTCAGATACTTTTGCTAATGGATCTGAAATTGATAAATCTAAATTTAATATTCTTTCCTGCCACAAAGTAGAAAGCTGACCAATCCCTATCCATCGGTAGATAAAGCTTTGAAAGTTAGCGTATATATATGGAACTTTTACTTTCCAGCTATCGATTGATGATTCCAAAATTAATTGGAAATTTTCTAGTGTTTTCCGAGGAGTATGCCAATATATCTCTTGAGCGGAAGTAGAACCAATGTTTGTAAATAGGTCAACTGAACAATCTAGAAATATCCACTTTAAGTTTGCTGGTTCTAAAGCCAGAATTTTTTTTAAGTAAAAATCTAGTTCTGATACATTTGCACCTGCGATTCCAAAGTTGAAAGATTTTACACTTTTACCCTCTGTCGTCATGTATTCATCAAACAATTTCGGGATCACCCCAAAGTAGGTAGTACTTGGCCCTATAAAAATAGCGTCATAATCATCTTTGTGTTCAGTCAAATATTGCCATTTAACACTGATTTCACCAAGGTTTTGGATAGTCTTGTAATAGGGTAAAATTAGATTCAAGCATCCAGAAGAAAAAAATATAGTAATAATAAAAATTAAGCTATAGCCAAACATCACTAATGGTCTTAACATGATTTTTTCTTAAATATCTACAACTACATCTGTTTTTGTTAATTGCCAGTTCATCTTCAGGTTGAGCCAGAAATTCCAAAGTGTCACACAAGCGATCGCTACCAGTTTAGCTATGTATTCATTCACGTGGAATTGATAAAATAGCCAATTTACAATTAGGCTATTGAAAACAAGTCCAATTAAACAAATGAGATTAAACTTGACAAAGCGTTGCAACTTTTGACTGTTTTTTTGCTCACAAGATACATCACCAAATGTCCAGAAATCATTCCACAGAAAGTTATTAATAATTGCTATTTCTGTGGAAAACATTGCACTCGGAGTTAACGCCAAACATAACGAGCTATGAAAGCAATAGAATGCTCCTAAGTCTACAAATACTCCACTAAAACCGACTACAGCAAAGCGGATAAACCGACTAAAAAGTGCGGAATTGAGATAAAAGTAGATTTTACCTCTCAGATAATTAATATTGAAATAGTCAAGATATTGCTTCATTCAACTTCTAATTTGTTAATGTTTTTTATGTTTTCTGATTTTTGTCGAGTTGCCAAAATCCTTCAAGTGGGTAGACTAATTTAAGTGAGTTAGTTTTATCTTGCTGGAGTTGATGAGCTAAACTATTTTCTAGATCGTCAATAAAGAAGATAGATTTATAATCTTGAGGCATTATTGGTAATTGGTTGTTTTGTATGGGAAGTAAGGAAATTTTTGGTTCTAAACTATGACTTAATGTGAGGATGACTCCCAAGTTATAATCATTTTTATTACTTATTAATAAAACATTATTATTAGATTGGTTAATACGTTTACTCATTGCTAGTAAATTCTTGCCACCTATTTGTGGCCACCAAGTTTCAGCCTGAAAAAATCTGACATCAGAAACTAGCCCAAAGATAAGTAATCCCACCAAAATGAGTTGCCAAAAGTTTTTCTGCCAACTTTTAGCTAGAAAAAGATGGAAAGCTAAAATATAGACTACAGCAATTTGAATGCTGAGATATAACGGTATCTGATAGCGAAAATGAATAGATCGAATTCCTCCAAATGCTAGGTCATACAAAAGCAATGTTAACCCTGGAAATCCGCCTAATAAAGCAATAAATAAACTAGTGTTGCTTGATAAAGATTTGGTCAAAAAAATAATAATATAAATAATTAAAAATAAACTAAATGTTATCGCAGGAATACTATAGAATAAAGGACTTTCATAACTTAAGTTATTGACCCAAGCATCATCAGAAGCCAAATTAAAATCAAAAAATATTCGGCTAATCCGACTGAGCCAAATTCCAATCAGGTCAAAAGGACTATCTGTTTTAAATGTTATCCATGACAAAAGATTTGTTGCTGTGTCAGCTTTGGTAATAAGCACCGTTAGCCAGGGTAAAAACATTAAGCAAGCTGCTATTGAACTCAGTAAATAATTACGCAGGGTTTTCTGAAAGCGAAACTTTTGCCTAATAACTATATAAATACCATGAGCGATCGCAACCATTACTGTTAATAAATGGGTATAGAATCCCAAGGCTAGGGTGAGAGCATACACAGCCCAGCTAGAGAAACTTTCTCGGCGAATGGCTCGCAACAAAGCAGCACTTGATACTAGGATCATGACCATCCACAGACCGTATTCTCGTGCATCTTGGGCAAAGAAAACCTGCAAGGGAGAAATCCCCATTACAGCCATTCCCACCCATCCTACTAATGGTGATTCAAATAACTCTAAACACAACCAATACACACTAGGAAATATCAACAAACTGATTACTGCTGATAAACTCCTGACTCCCGCCGGAAAATCCCCAAAGACTTGCGCCCACAATCTCACCATTACATAATACAAAGGTGGATGTTGCGGGTCTGAAGTTATTAAGTAGCGAACTGTATCAACCACAGATCGATCTGGGTTAATGTGTTGATATTTGTCTAAAGTGATGGCAGGAATTATGCCTTGATTATTGCCCCAATTGCTAAAAACTTCTTGTTTCACCTCAGCTAGCGTATGACCAGATATTGCCAGCGATGTAGCAATTTCATCGTACCAATACACTTTTTGCCCTAAATGGGTAAAGCGAAAGAAAATACCTAACCCAATCAGGCTAATTACCAAAATTTTTAACCAAGTTGGAGGATTTGACTTTGCTAGCAATTGTAGTTTGTCCATTTATTGAATCTAAATTAGTAGCTATCCTTTTGGCTGCTTAAAATATTCCTGTGCAAGAATTGGTGGATACTTAGGAACTTCATCTATGTCTAAGCAAGTCTTAATAGAGTTAATTTGAGCATTGTAATTAGGGCCTGTAAAAAAGGCGCATGAGTACCTTTGTTTAGCACTGTGAGATTGAGTTGGAACTATAACTCGATGTGGGGTGGCGCGAAATTTATCGTTCGTCCATCGCTGCATTAAATCTGCAATCAATACTATAATTGCATCAGGAATGAAGGGCACTACAACCCATTCCCCAGCATTTGTATATACTTCTAACCCTTCAGAATCTTGAAATAAAAATGTCAACGTCCCGATGTCGGTATGTTCTGCCAGATAAACTTTTCCTAGTTCTGGAGGCTGATATATAGATGGGTAGTGATGCCAAACGATGCCGTGATTCTGCTCTGAATATAAACTTGTAAAGTAATCTTCTGGAATTCTCAGAGAAATAGCCAAAGCTTGAAATACTTTCAGGGCGCTTTCGTGACAATTTGTGAAAAATTCCATCATCACTTCACGAAACTGAGTCGGATTTTTAGGCCATTTATTCGGTTCAAAAAAAGGATCTTCGATTGCACCAACTTCATCGAGAGTAATTTCCTTTCCAAAATGAAAGCCTTCAGTCATTAGCTCATTGGCGTTATGTTTATCTTCACTTTTTTTAAAATTATGATATCCGCGAAGATTCCGGTCTGGAAAAAAAGATACTTGTTCTTTTTCATCCTCCGGTAGTGCAAAAAAGGACTCGGTTTGTGAAAAAACTTGAGCAATTAGAGTCTGAGGAATACCATAATTTTTGAGATAGAAACATCCGACCTCATGAATAGCAAGAGAAATTTGTGTAGCAACAGCTTCTTTTGCGGTTGAGTCACCTATAAGAAAAGGATTGAAATCAATGATAGGAATTTGCATACAAACGATATCCTTTTTAGTTAATCTCAGTCAGTTTCAAGTCGTAAGAGTTCCAAAATGTTCCTAGTAGGGGAGAGTGTTCAATACCTTGGATACGATTTCGTACTGCCACCATTGAGAAAGGGTTAACTAGATAAATAAATGGCAGATACTCCTGAGTAATTTGTTGAGTTTCTACATACATAGCTTTACGCTTTGCTTCATCTACTTCGGAGGCTGCCTGAATGTATAAATTACCAATTTTCCGTTCCCAATCTGCAACCTGTCGCCCTATTATCGGCGTTTGTCCTGCTTGGGATTCTTGATTAAAAAAGTGCCAACCAGCTTCAGGCAACCAAACATTAGCCCAATCATTTGGTTCTTGACCCACAGCAACCTCAAGTAATTGACACTCCCAATCGAAAGTTTGAGTCAATTTATTGATGAAAATGCTAGCAGCTACGGGATTAAAATCAACAGTTATGCCAAGGTTACTCAAATTTTGTTTTATGTGTACTCCCATCCCCTGTAAGGCATTGTTGGTACCATTTGTCATTAGGCTAAAGCGGACAATATTGCCTTGCTCGTCTAATAGCTGACCTTGATTGTTATATTTAAAGCCTGCTTTTAGAAGTAATTTTTTCGCTTTTTGAAGATTGTATTCGTAGACAGTTTGGATAGGAGAATAATACTTGCTCTGTACAGCAATCGGCGAATTTTGCAGTTTACCCAATCCTTTATAGATATTGTTAAGTATTTGTTGGCGATCAATTCCATAGGCAACTGCTTGTCTAAATTCCACTGTATTGAACCAACGAGACTTTATGGGATCGACCAGTGCTTGACCATTCCTACTGCCTTTATTGAGATTGAAAGTAATAGCAGTCGAGCCAACAAAAAGACCGCCATTATAGATAGTAAACTTTCCTTTACTTTCTTCATGTTTTAATAATGAGAAATAATCAGTATTGACGTTGATGTAATCTAATCCTCCAGAACGAAATTGGATTAAAGAAGTATCTTGACTAGGAATAATCTGCCCAATCACACGCTCAATATATGGTTGCGAATTGCCTTGAATATCTTTACGCCAGTAATAAGGATTTTTGCGGAAAATTATTCGCTGGCTCGGAGTATAAGATTCTATTGTATAAGGGCCGTTGACAATAATATTTTTTGGGGGAGTATCAGTCCCCCACGTAGACATAAATTTAGGTGTACCTTGCTGGTCTTTTATTTTGACGCTTTCCCGAAAAATATGGGCTGGTAAAATTTCTAGTTTTGTAGCCCGAATAAATGGAGCAAATGGTTCAGGTAATGTAAATTCAACTCGCAAATTATCAAGCTTTCGCACAGTAGGGAAGGTACGATTTTTACCAATTATGAAGAAGTCTTTAGCGTAAGTAGGAATATCTGGATTACGGTAAATTTCATTGTAGGTAAAAACGACATCTTCAGCCGTTAGTGGTTTTCCATCTGACCATTTTAGCCCTTTTCTGAGGGTGTAAATTACTTGTTTATTATCCTTGGAAGTTTGCCAAGATTTAGCTAGATCGGGTTCAATTTCTCCACGAGCATTTTCTTTAACTAGCCCTTCATAAGTATAGTTTAAAATATCAGCCGATTCTACGATTAAAGCTGGATTGAAAGTTGTAGGTTCAGTTGGGAACGGGACAATAATTTCAGCTGTTGGGATTACGTTGATTTTTAAGGTAATTTGATGATAGATAATTACTGCGATCGCAGTTACAAAAGCCAGCAAAATTACTAACCACCGATGACGAATTAAAGTATATTTCTTATGATTTTTTAATAACTTATAATTCACCATCGTGAAACCACTCCGCAATTTATTATTGACTAGGTTGAGATAGCAACCTATGAGCATCTTCTAATAAAGCTGGTATTTTGTCAGCATGGGGACTATGACGCAGACAATCACTTAGATCGAATTGTCTAACTTTTTCTGCTGTCAGACCAGGGAACCAAGGATCGGCAGTATTTAAGTGGTTGTAACGCCTTGTGGCATATTCAAACATATCAAAAGCGATCGCTAAATTTCGCAACCATAAAATAACTGGAATATTAATCTCACCGGGGGTTTGGGGATATCTGGGTAAACCAGTGTGCCAAGTGCGATACCAATCTTGTCCTAATGTGGCGATCGCTGCTTTCTCTAAACGGTTTAAAATTGGTGGTAGAATTTCATCTGCTTTATCTAAAAGTTCTATAACTTTCAAGTGTTCGTCAAAATCTGATGGTTTAGATGCGCCCAAGCTGAGAGTATGTACTTGAGGATGGCTCAAACAAAACAGATCGTTAAACACCATCGGGCTAAGAGGATAGCACAAGTCTAATAACTTTTGTGGAGGCTTATAAAGCATACCACCTTTATCTGATGGGCTAATGATAAATACACCCATGTCATGATGTTTGGCGGCTTCAATGGCGGGCCAATTGAATTGATTAATGTAGTACCAGTGGAGATTGACATAATCAAATTGATTGGTTTCAATGGTTTTGATAATTAAGTCTGTTGGAGCGTGGGTAGAAAAGCCAATAAACTTTACCTTACCCTGAGCTTGCAACTGTCGCGCTACATCAAGACAGCCATTGGGACGAATACTATCTTCCAAATGTTGGTTATTATTAATGCCATGCAGTGTTAATAAGTCAATGTAATCTAGCTTTAATAAAGCCAAAGATTTCTCACATAAATGGCGGAAGTCTTCAGAGTCTGATGTAGGAGTAACCTTAGTTTGGACAATAATTTTTTCTCGAGGCAATTTAGGTAAAATCGCTCCTAATTGCATCTCAGAAGTCCCATACATTCGGGCAGTTTCGATGTGATTGATGCCAACTTCTAAAGAACGGCGAATAGTGGCTTCTAGATTCTGTTGATTTTCATCGGGAATTTGTTCTTGAGTAAGCTCCTTATACTCAGTATAGACGTAGCGCATTCCGCCACAGGAAAAGACTGGCATTGGCAATTCTGTACGCCCGAATCTACGATATTGGATCATAAATGTGTTTTGATTAGAGCGATTCATTAATGACTTTTTGCCGAAATCAAGCCTTGCATTATTTTTAGATGAAACATCAAGTATGATTTTTCAATATGCTGAAGGTGATGTTGAATTAACTCATGTATCTTGGAGTAGTTACACGGTGGCATACTTGGGTAGAGATGATGCTCTACATGGTAATTATTATTCCAGTAATAAAACCTAATTATCGGGTTAGAAATCATTGTTCGTGTATCATTCCATAGGTTGTGATTTAAGTCAGACTCACAGCCATAATGATCTGTAATACTGAAAATAAACCCGAATGGAGAAGCAAAAGTTGCTAATGGTATCCAGTAGCCAAAGAATAAAATCCCAGGAAAAATTACGGTTAATCCTGCCATTAATACAAACCAACCCAATAGTAGCCAATTATTTTGTAAGACAAATTGGCGTTGTTCCGGTGTTTTAAAATAGCTCAAATAAAAGTTAGCTGGTAAGGCTGATTCCTCTTCGTTATGTGTTTTCAAAGAATCTAAATATAAATCTTTGGTCACTATCCACCAATTTTTCCATGCTGCGAGAGGATAAAAATATGTCAAGGCAAAGAGATAAGTATTAATATTAGGAAAGGTTTGCCAAGCTGAGGTATCTCCTACGATTTTACCTTTGATTTTTGCTTCTCGATGATGTCCAATATGAATATATTTGTGAAACGAAAAGTTCATCAACAATACTAATGATAAGAAAGTCCCCATGAATCGGTTAGCATTTTTTGACTTATACAAACTATAGTGAGAGCAATAATGTATTGCCGCAAAAAAACAGACAAATAAAAATCCTTGAACCAACCAGACTAATAACCACACTGCCCAGTTATTCAACCAGAACCCAATAGCTGAGAGGATGAAATATGTATTGATGACAACAAATGTTTGAATAATCGGCCTAAATGTAGGAATCTGATGCAACAGACGTAGTTCTTCGTTAGATATTTTATTCTTTTGTGTATCACTATTTATTGTATGTTCAATTATTTGATTGTTTTCTGTAATTTCCATTTTGCACATCTCTGTTTGCTAAATTTCACAACCATAAAATTACTGGAATATTAATCTCACCAAGGGTTCGTTTATAAGTGGGTAAACCAATATGCCAGCTAGAATACCAGTCTTTTTCAAGTGTAGCGATCGCTTCTTGAGCAGCAAAACACTGGCATTGGCAATTCTGTACGCCTAAATCTACGATCTTACATCATCAATGTGTTTTGATTAGAGCGATCCATTATATCAGTGAGTAATTGTTATGCAATTGTGGCAATAATAGAGAATTGATGTACCCTAACTCTTCTAACTTACTTAAAATTTTATTTGCGCTTTCGGCAACACTTTCTCGATCGGTTTTGCATTCAACATCAGGTTTAAGAGGTATTTCGTATAAATCATCAATTCCAGTGAAATCAAAAATTTCACCAACTCTGGCTTTTTTGTACAAACCTTTAACATCTCGCTGTTCGCAAACTTCTAGTGGTGCATTTACGTATACTTCAATAAAATCTCCAATCTGTGCTTTCACTTCTTCTCGAATTACTCGATATGGTGAGATAACCGAAACCAGTACAATGATATTATTTCTAGTTAGCAGGTGAGCTAAAAAACCAATTCGCCGAATATTCTCGTCTCGATCCTCCTTACTGAAAGTTAACCCCTTACTTAAATTTTTGCGTACTACATCGCCGTCAAGTACTTCAATTTTATATTCCTGCGATCGCAATTTTGTCTCCAAAAATCGGCAGATAGTGGTTTTACCAGCACCACTCAAACCAGTTAACCATATTGTTACACCACGCTGTTTTTCTCCCATCACTTTACCTCTATAATTTTATTAAACTACCAGTCTAAAAAGCGTTTTGACTGTTTAATTGAGATTGGATGGCTGCTGCTAGCTGAACTACAGTAGGTTTCTCAAACAGGTAGATCAACGGCAGAACGACTTGCAAAGCTGACTGTAGTTTGCATATAACTTCAAGAGCTTGAGCAGAATGTCCTCCCAGTTCAAAAAAGTTGTCTTGAGTGCTAATTCGATCTATCCCTAAAACTTCTTTCCAGATAGCTAACACAACTTTTTCGATAGGATTTTGAGGTGTAACAAAATCCTTCGATATTGGAGAGACAATAGTTTGAGTGGGCAAAGTTGGTAGTTCAGGTATTAAGATAAGTTCAGCTAGGCGCTGGTTATAATTGCTCGTTATTTTTTCCAGCATAGTCTGAAAATTATCGACCATCTTGGTAATAGTGGCAGCTTCAAATAAATCGGTTCTGTATACAAGCAAACCTTCAATACCTGTTGATGTTTCTTCGAGCGTTAACTCTAAATCAAACTCTGCGGTATCTTTTGTATCTCTAGCAATAAACTGCTCTTTCAAAGTGAGATTTGCAAATTGTAAATTATCCTCTGGAGTATTTTGAAAGACAAACATCACTTGATTTATTAATGTGTAACTAGGATCTCTGACTGGTTGGAGTTCTTCTATTAGCTTAATCAGGGGCATTTCTTGATGAGCGTAAACACCCAAGGCTACCTCGCGCACTCGGTTAAGTAGTTCTCGGAAGCTGGGATTTCCTCCTAAGTTGGTGCAAAATGGCAGTAAATTGACAAAGAAACCAATCAGTCCTTCAGTTTCTACTCTGGTGCGATTTGCCAGGGCGCTGCTGACAATGATATTTTCCTGTCTTGTATAAGAGAAGAGTAATGTTTGGAATGCTGCCAACAATGTCATAAACAGAGTTACGCCTTCCTGTTGACTCAGTGCCTTAAGTGCATCGGTTAGTTTCTGGGAGAGAACTATTGGTTGACCTGCACTTTTAAAGGTTCGCGCTGGTGGACGTGGGCGATCGCATGGTAGCTTCAATATTGGGGGAGTAGTGCCTAAATGCTTTTGCCAAAACTGAAGCTGAGATTCTAAAACTTCTCCTTGTAACCACTGCCTCTGCCATTGAGCAAAGTCGGTATATGCGATCGGTAACTCAGTCAACGGCGACGGCTTACCCTCACAAAAGGCTTCGTAAACCTTTGCTAGTTCTTGGGTTAGGACACTAAAAGACCAACCATCAGCAACAATATGGTGGGTGACGGCAACGAATAGATACTCTTGTTCATCCAAACGCCAAAGCTTGCTGCGTAATAAAGGGCCTCGTGCCAAATCGAAAGGATGCTTAATTTCGTGTTCAGCCTGTTGTGTGGCTTGAGCTTCGCGCTCAGTTACGGGAATGTGTCGCAGATCGATTACGGAAAAGTCAAAAACAGGCTCGTTAACAATAGCATAAACAACTTGGCCATTCTTAACCTGAAAAGTCGATCGCAATGTTTCATGTCGCCGGACAATTTCTCTTAAACTCTCCTCTAATGCTTTCTCGTTCAGCGCACCTGTGATGCGATAGACCAAAGGCAGGTTATAGATGGAATTGCCTGGATAGAATTGGTCAAAAAACCACAATTCTAGCTGGGTTAAAGAAATTGGTATTGGCTCGTTTTGCGAGGGCAACCGTTTTAGAGCTAACTCCTGCCGATCTGGCGCTTTAGCTGTGGCGATTTTTTGGGCTAAAGGTGCGATCGCAGGAGACTCAAACAAACTTAACAGTGGTAATTCTATCCCAAATGCTTTGCGCGTTAAAGCAATCACCTGAGTTGCTAGTAAAGAATGTCCCCCCAAATCAAAGAAGTTATCGTAAATACCAACTTGTTCTAACCCTAAAACATCTCTCCAAATCCCAGCCAAGATTTCTTCAGTGGGAGTACGCGGCCCAACAAAAGTTTGACTTAATTCCGGTCGGCTGGTTGTCGGTTCTGGGAGAGCGCGACGGTTTACCTTACCATTGGGTGTTAAGGGGAACGATTCCATTTCTATAAAAGCTGATGGAATCATATAATCTGGCAATTGCACAGTCAAAAAAGCCCGCAGTTGTTCGACTGTGATTGTCTCTCCCACAATGGGGACAAAGTAAGCGACTAAATATTTTTCCCTAGCACTTTCCCCATACACTTTAGCTACAGCTTGGTTAATTTGAGGATGTTTGCTCAGAACGGCTTCAACTTCTCCCAGTTCAACGCGAAAGCCCCGAATTTTTACTAAATCATCTATCCGTCCCAAAAACTCGATATTCCCATCTGGCAAGTATTGGGCTAAGTCACCAGTTTTATAGAGGCGCGAGTTGGAATCCTTACTAAAAGGATTGGAGATAAATTTTTGATTGGTCAAATCTGCACGGTTGAGGTAGCCACGAGCTAAACCATCACCACTCACGTAGAGTTCCCCAGGAACGCCAATCGGCACGGGTTGAAGGTTGCTGTCTAACAGATAAACTTGCACATTGACAGCAGCTTTACCAATGGGTGGATAAATCGGCCATTCATCTGGTTTTTTGCTAAAAGTATAAGCTGTAACTAAGTCTGCTTCCGTAGGGCCATAGAAATTGTAGAGTGTACAATTTTCCAGACGCTTAAACAGCTTGATCGTAGGCTGAGTAATTTGGAGTTGTTCGCCACAAGCGATCGCTTCCCGAATATTCTGAAATAAATGTGCTTGCTCTCCGTAGATTTCCGCTAATTGCTGCCAAAGGCTAACTGGCAAAAAAACTTTCCCAATTGGGTTATTAGCAAGTAAATGAATTAATTTATCTAAATCTTTGCGATCGCATTCAGAAATCATATACAGGGTGCCTCCCAAGCCCCACGCCACGGATATTTCGTGATAGCTGACATCAAAACTGAGGGAAGCAAACTGAAGTACACCAATACCTGTAGCCATTTTTGCCTGATGGTGTGCTACTAAATTGGCGAGCGATCGCTGGGTAACAAGAGTGCCTTTAGGAGTGCCGGTAGAGCCAGAGGTATATATGATATAGGCTAAATTATCAACTCCTACCTCAACTTGCAGATTGCTCTGAGATTCTTTGGCAATTTCGTCTTCATCTTCATCTAACACAATCAGACGATGAGCCAAGTTGCCATTAAATAATGACTGCAAATGTGTTTGAGTTAAGATGACTGGTGCTTGAGAATCGTTGAGCATGAAGGCTAAACGCTCTGGCGGATAAGTAGGATCGAGAGGAACGCAAACTCCCCCAGCCTTGAGAGTTCCTAAAATAGCGATCGCAGCTGCTATTGAACGCTCCACGCAAATACCCACTGGAACATCTGGTTTCACACCGAAGCGTTGCAAGTAATGGGCGATTTTATTGGCTTGCTGATTTAACTGTTCATAA